>JAPLDC010000078.1 GCA_026391935.1 Bacteroidota bacterium
AAGCATTGTTTATAGATTGCTTCGTTCCTCGCAATGACGCGTTAATTTATCATTTGTTAGAAAGGATTTCATTCTTTCATTACCCCAACCTATGCAATCCACGGCATAGTGATTTAGTTGACTATAAATTTACAATTATTATTTCATCTTACCAGCTTCCGCCACCGCCTCCGCCACCGAAACTGCCACCACCAAAACCTCCGAATCCTCCACCACCCGAAGAACCTCCTCCAATACCTCCAAAGGAGCTAATTCCGGAGCCTCTGGATGAAGTATTTTTGACCAAAACATCAACCAGCTTTGTGAAAATAATAAAATTATTTTTTAATAACCATTCGTATGCCTCATCATCACCGTGAACTGAACTAACTGTTGCCGCCCATTCACGGTCGTTGGTTGCCATTAACAGATCGAATGCCTTTTCTTCTTTTTGTAAAGCAGCTAAAAAATTTACGATGGTTGGAAATTTTTCTTTATTGCTTAAAAGGAATTGTAAGGCCTGTGTGTTTTCGGAATTCACTATATCAACAAATGCTGCTAACTCTTTCCACTTGCTCTCGGAAAGCCAAACATATGCCTCCTGGTCATCATCTAATGCATTTATAAGGCCTTGAATTGCTGTTTCAGGGTATTTCATTTTTTGATCTTTTTCTTTTTAGGTTTTGGGATAGTTCCAATGCGACTATCCCCTTTTAGGATTAGTTCACAGGCTTTATTTACATCTGTTTCAAATGAATCAGCATCTAACGGCAGTATTTGCCAATTACCGGTTCCTGATCCCATAAGTTTAATCGTTCTCATGCTTGAAAATTCTTTTTTCAAACTTGCGTGGTGCTCTTGCTTCGTTGCGATCCAAACACCACTGTCCTCATCATTTTTATTTCGTAAGATCAAAACTATTTTCACTCCAACGTAGATCGCATATGCTCCAAACATTGGTTTTACAATCGGCTCAAGAGAATATAGATTTTCAATCGCAAAACTAAAAGGAATGGATTTTTTTTCTTTTGCCATAATAAAAGCGAATGTTTGAAAGGCAAATTATTGGTTTAAAACTTTATTATTGTTCTCAAGTTCAATTGTCGCTGTGTCAAATAATTCGGAACGGCATATTGTCTGTTGGTCACATCTTCAACCCAGATATACGAAACCGTATTGTTGGTGCCTAATAAATTAAAAACCTCCAGACTGATCCAAAGAGATCTTACAAATCTTCCCGGACTTTTCGGTTTAACAGTCCTATTTTCTTTTAAGGCTTCGTAAGAAAATCCTATATCAACTCTTCTATATGGAGGCATTCGGAAAACTTGCTGGTAACGCTGTGAACCGGGTGGACCAAAAGGTACACCTGTTCCGAATAATAAATTCAGATGCATTTTTATGTCAGGTCTTTTTGGAATATTATCCTGAAAAAATAAACCAAAACTGACACGTTGGTCTGTTGGACGATAAATATATCCAGGCGTATATTTTATACTATCCGTTTTTACATTATTTGCGGTATAACCTGGAACAATTTTTTCGCCATCACTATTGTAATAATCATAATAAAAATCACCTTTGATATCTTCCTGAGTTTCCATTACTGACAGTGAAGCCCAGGATTCCAGTCCTTTTACAAATTCTCCATTTATTTTAAGATCGATACCAGTTGCATATCCTTTTGCATTATTTTTTGCTGAATAACGAATACGCACATTATCTACTTCATAAGGAATTAAATTGTCGAGGTATTTATAATACGCCTCTGCTGTAAATTTGAAAGGGCGTTTCCATGATTTAAAATTATAATCACTCGTCAGTACAAAATGTATGGAAGTTTGTGCTTTGATATCTTTATTGATTATTCCATCTGGTCCTCTTAGCTCTCTGTAAAAAGGAGGTTGGTAATAATATCCTGAAGAAAATTTAAAAAGAAAATCTCTTTTCCAATTTGGTTTTATCCCAAAAGTACCGCGCGGACCAATTAATGCCTGATTGTTGAAATCCCAATAATTAGCACGTATTCCAAGTGTTGCAGAAATCGTGGAGGTGTCTTTTGTTAATTTTGTTAATGAACCTTGTACAAATCCTGACAAGCGATTGGAGGATAAATTTATTTTTTGTTTTACAACATCTTGTAAAGTTATATCTCCCGGATTTAAAATCGGACCATAAGGAGTAGGTATTGAAAACCCTGCACTGTCAACATATTTCCATTCACTTAGTTTATCTGTAATTTGTTCATTAGAATATTTTACTCCCCATAATAACTGTTTCTTACCTTCGGTGTAAGTTCCTTTGTGTTCAGCACTGAAAATATAAGCATCTAAATTTGTTCGTGCATGGTTAATGAATGTGCCTATTCCTCGCTCTGATACTACATCACCAAAGTTTGGTTTTCCGAAATCTGTTTCCAACTCACCAATAAAATATTGCCCTTGAATATCAAAAGCTTCATTTTCTTTACTATGAAAAGCAGAGCCTATAAATTTTAAATTTAATTTTTGTGCGTTATCATTATAGATGGCAGATAAGGCGCCCATCATGGTATTGAATTTATCTATTTCCTGTCCGTCAAAATAAATTTTGAACCGCAAGGCTTTATCAAGTGTTCCAAAATCTGTTTCTCTGTTTTGTGGAATAAACTGATATTTATTACTTGCATAATTTCCTAAAAAATCTAATTCCCAATTTGTTGTGATGTCGTAAGTAGCATACATTTGAACATCTGCAAAGAAAGGTTTGTAATCTCCTTTTGAATCTGTCTTTCCTAACAGATATTTATTTGTCTTGTAACGTGCGCCCACCAGCCAAGTGAAGCGATAGTTTTTTGAAGAACCTTCTAAATGCAAATTACTTCCAAGTAAACTTCCTGAAACTGTTCCTGCAAATTTCCTTGGTTTTCTATATTGAACATCAAGAACACTAGACATTTTATCTCCGTATTTTGCTTCAAATCCTCCTGCAGAAAATAATACGGATGAAACTAGGTCAGGATTAATAAAACTTAATCCTTCTTGTTGACCTGATCGTGTAAGAAATGGACGATAAACTTCTATTCCATTTACATAAACTAAATTTTCATCAAAATTTCCGCCTCGTACGGAATATGATGAGCTCAATTCATTTCTGCTGGAAACTCCCGGAAGTGTGAACAAAATGGCATTAAAATCCTGACTGGCGGTTGGAATATGAGTTATGTTAATTGGATCAAGTCGGGTGAGATCTTTAAAACGGTTTTCATCTGTAATTTCGACAATGCCAATTGTAACACCTCTTGAACTCATTTTTCTGCTAATGTCTAATCTTTCACCAGCGGCTAAATTGATTGTACGTTGCACTTGAGTAAAATTGATGTTGTTGAATACAATTATCACATCTACGCCGGCTGGAATGCTATAACTGAATTCTCCTTTCGAATCTGTGAATACAGGTGATTGAGAAGCACCAAGAATTGAAATACCTAAATCTTCAATGGGCTGATTTTCGCTATCTGTTATTTTTCCAAATACGATAGCTGTATTTTGTGAAAATAAAAAGGTAGATGAAAGAATAATAAAAACAGAAAAAATAATTTTCAAAAGGGGATGATTGATCTTATAGTAGTGTTGGGATTTCACAATAAAAAATAAATTCCAGACAGATTAATTTTTCTTTTTAAAATCACCATTTTTCCAAGCCTTAATAAATTTCGCCCAAGCAATCGGGTTTAATAAATTATTTGGTGGAAGTTGTCCTGCATAGTACAATTTACTTTGATATTGTTGCATGTTGTATTTGTAATTAAGGCTTGCATCCATTGCCATGCCCGTCATGCGTTCTTTTGCATCTGCACGGGTCATGTTTCTGTCCGCTCTTACAATATCATCTTCTGGTAACGACAATGCTAAAAATGCTTTTTTAAACTGAGAAGGTGTTGGCCAAGGATATATTTCAGCCATAGCCAGATTAACTGTATCTGCTCTTAGAACCTGGATCAGGGAATATTTATTGTCGGATAAAGTATCTGGTATAATAAAAAATGCAGAATTAAATCCAATGGCAGAAAATTCTATGGTATCGCCTTCCATTGCTACAAAAGAGTAATAACCAAAATAATCACTTACTGTTCCACGATATCCATTTTGAACTATGATGCTTGTATAGGGAATCGGTTTTAAACTATCGCCTTCAACAACTACACCTGAAAATTGCACCAAGTCATGTTTGCCATCTGTCCATGCACTCTTTTTTTTCTGTGCGGATGAAAAAACCGGAATAAAAGTAATAAGCAAAAAGAGTAAGAAAATTCGTTTCATTTCAATAGGTATTTATACAATACTCAAAAGTACACAATTATTGTGCTATTTCAGTACAATTTTAGACAACGGGAAAAATTACTTTTTATTGTTAAAATCTAGCACCTATTTCAGTGCCACAAGGCTACTTTTCCTAGATATCGGAGAAAAAGTATTTTTATTGATATTCGTCACTCCTTAACTCTAAGCTTGGTCAATTCCTGAATTATTGACTATAGATTTTGCTGATATTCTGCATGTAATGCAGTGGCTTTAAATTAAATAGGAGCCGACTTCATTATTTGGCTTCACTAATAAAGAAAATAATAAAATATGACATATTTACATGAAATGTAATATATTTGGTACAATGTTTAAT
>JAPLDC010000314.1 GCA_026391935.1 Bacteroidota bacterium
TATTAAAGTCAGGGGAGTAACTTCCCCCGATTTAAATATCGATCTGCTGGATCATATTTGTTGTTTAATAGAATACAATCTCGATGACTACAGGAATTTCGAAACCGTATATCAAGAAACTCTTTTGCTTTTTGGCAAAAAAGGATTGAAAGAAATACAAGACGAGACAAATCGATTATTAACATTTAAAAACTATTATATCATGAACTCAACAATGAAAATTAGTGGATATATTTCATCATTGATGATATTATTCGGATCATTCTTTAAATTCAATCACTGGCCAGGTGCTAGTGTTTTGTTAGTAATGGGCGTGTTCTTTATAGCGTTTCTATTTTTACCTTTATTATTTGTTCTCAAATTCAAATCAACTCCAAAAGGAAACAGAAGTGTTGTATTAAGCAGTGTAGCTTTTGTTGCTGCAACACTATTATGTTCGGGATTGCTTTTTAAAAATATGCATTGGCCAGGAGCTCAAATGCTAATAGTTATTAGCGGAGTATTACTTGTCTTTGGTTATTTGCCAGTCTACTTTTTGAGTGTTTATAAAAATACAACTGATAAGATCAGTGCAACAGCAACAGTAATTCTTATTATTGCAGGAAGTGGTTTAATTATTTCTATTGGAGGGATGAACGGAATTCCTAGACCAACCTCAGATAGTTTCTGGCGGGGCGTAACAGAAAATAATGATCTGCTGAATTTTATCGAACAGGAAAATTCAAATAGGTATTTATTATTGGACAAAGGCTCTAAATCAGATTCTTCCAAATCAGACAAAATCCAAGAACTCAAAACGGCAACTGAAGACTTAATGAATTACACAAAAAAAATGAAAGTGTATCTCATTTCAAAAGTGGAGAACATTTCTGAAGCTGAAGCTGCTAAACAGAACATTGATGAACTCAGGACAGAAGGTGACGGAGGAGTTTTAAATGAATTACTTTTGGGTGATGCATCTGCTTCAACTGAATTCACAGCAGAAAAATTAAAAAATAAAATAGATGCATATAAACAAGTGTTGGTTAAAATTTCACCGAATGTTAATCTCGCAAATTTAAATACAGGCACACTGAAAGTTTATGGAGAAGACGTTTCATGGAAAAAATCAAATTTTGAATATTTACCAATCCCACTGGTTATCTTTAATATTATCAGGATCGAACTCGGCATTAAAACAACCGAAAGTGCATTATTAAATCAACTTTAATGATAAAAAAATCCCGTTCAATGAACGGGATTTTTTTATTTTCCAACTCTCTGTCCTTCTCTATTCATATAATATTCTTCTCCATTCAAAAGGACCTTTGCCTTTCCATCAACAAAATCTAAAATAGCATCGAACGTTGGTTTAATGATCACAGTCCCTTTGGTATCAACCAAACCCCATTTTTGTCCCATCCTCACTTTTGCTAATCCACCTGAAAAATTTGTCACTTCATTGTATTTAGGCGGAATTATCACATTTCCGGTTGTATCAATAAAGCCCCACTTATGCTCCATCTTCACTCTGGCAATGCCCTCAAAGTAGGCTCCCTGAAAATCATATTTTGATGATTTCGGTTTTGATTTTCCTTTTTGAGCAAATGAATTTGTTGCAGAAAAAAGTAAGATCAATAAAAAATAAACGTATTTAGATTGTGATTTCATATCTCAAATTTACGAAAATATATATTCTCTATCAATATGATAAATTAGGACCCAACCAACGTTCAGTCTCCTCTAAACTAAGATTTTTTCTCCTAGCATAATCCTCCAACTGATCTTTCGCAATCTTTCCAATCCCAAAATAATGAGCTTGAGGATGTGCAAAATACAAACCACTTACAGATGCTGTTGGAAACATTGCCATACTTTCTGTCAAGATCATTCCCGTATTTTTTTCTACCTCCAATAATTTCCAGATAGTCTTTTTCTCGGTGTGATCTGGCTGAGCAGGATAGCCAGGGGCAGGACGAATACCAGCATAATCCTCCTTTATAAGATCTTCATTCTTCAAATTTTCATCTTTCGCATATGCCCAAAATTCCTTCCTTACTTTTTTATGCAGCAACTCCGCAAAGGCTTCCGCTAATCTATCAGCTAAGGCTTTTATCATGATTGCAGAATAATCATCATGGCTCTTTTCAAACCTTGCAATATGTTCATCAATTCCAATTCCTGTTGTTAATGCGAACGTGCCGATGTAATCAGACCTCACCCCCTGCCCCTCTCCAAGGGAGAGGGGTGAAAGCTCCGTTTTAATTTTTTCGATAACTTCATCAATAGCTTTTAAAACAATGTTGTTTGAAAAACGAATTACTTTATATCCTAAATCCTCTAACATATAAGTTCTTCCATCATCGTATTCTTTTTGATGGTCATGTATTTCTCCATCAACTTCTATTATTAATTTCTCCTCTATACATACAAAATCAGCTATAAATTGACCAATTGGATGCTGTCTTCTAAATTTTGATTCCAATTTCCGATTACGTAATGTTTCCCACAATTTTTCATCTGCAAGAGTTGGATTTTTTCTCATTTCATTTGCACGAGGCGAATTTTTACTCCAGGTCTTCCAATCCGTTGAATAGTATTTCGGAGCTACACCCCTCTCCTTCGGAGAGGGGTTAGGGGTGAGGTCTTTTGGCAAAATAAAATCAGAAAGCGCGACATTAGCTTGTCCGGCAGGCTTTTTTGATTGCTGACGAAGTGTATGAAAAACGGTTTTTACTTTTGACCGGTTTTCATCTTCATAAATTTCGATGTCATCGCCAACTGCATTTGCAGGATAAATCCCAATAACAGCTTTCGCAGTCAGCCACTTTTCATCAATAATCTGTTTCAACATTTTTTGTGCATCGGCAAATAATTTACTCGCCTCTTCGCCCCTTGTCGGATCTTTCAAGATCTTCGGGTACGAGCCTTTCATTTCCCAAGAGATAAAAAATGGTGTCCAATCAATGTATTCAGCTATCTCTTGCAAAGAATAATTATCAATTACCTTGTTACCGATAAATGCAGGTTTTGTTATTTCCGAATTATTCCAGTCTATAGAAAATTTATTTGCCCGAGCCTCCTCAATGGAAATAAATTTATTTTGCGAATGAGCACTTTTGTTTTGTTCACGAACTCGCTCATACTCTTTATTAATATTCGCCATAAAATCATGTCGCAACTCTTCTGAGATCAAGCTACTTGCTACCGGGACTGACTTGCTCGCATCATTTACATGGACAACGGGTCCAGAATAATGCATTGCCACTTTCACAGCCGTATGTACTTTAGAAGTTGTTGCGCCTCCGATCAATAAAGGAATTTTAAAGCCGAGACGTTCCAGTTCTTTGGCAACATGCACCATCTCATCCAATGAAGGAGTTATCAATCCGCTTAAACCAATTATATCTACATCATGTTTTTTTGCTTCTTCCAAAATTTTATCTGCTGAAACCATTACACCAAGATCAATGATCTCATAATTGTTACACGCCAATACAACCCCCACAATATTTTTTCCAATATCATGTACATCGCCTTTGACAGTTGCTAAAAGAATTTTTCCTGCATTCGTTCTTCCGTTACCAACGATACCTGCCAATTTATTCGCATCTTTTTCTGCCTGCAAAAAAGGTTCCAGATAAGCCACAGATTTTTTCATGACACGGGCACTCTTCACCACTTGCGGTAAAAACATTTTTCCGCTGCCAAAAAGATCGCCAACTACATTCATACCATCCATTAACGGACCTTCAATAACATATAATGGACGGCCAAGTTTTAATCGCGCCTCTTCTGTATCAACATCAATATACTCCACTAAACCTTTTACCAAAGCATAACTCAATCGTTCTTCAACAGTTCCTTTTCTCCACTCAGCCTCTCCCCCAGCCCCTCTCCTAAGGAGAGGGGAGTTTGAACCTTTTAAAGATTCAGCATGTTCTACCAATCTCTCAGTTGCATCCTCTCTTCTATTCAATAATACATCTTCAACCAATTCC
The DNA here is from genome assembly GCA_026391935.1 of Bacteroidota bacterium. Classification (GTDB taxonomy): domain Bacteria; phylum Bacteroidota; class Bacteroidia; order 2-12-FULL-35-15; family 2-12-FULL-35-15; genus 2-12-FULL-35-15. Next base: position 3,981 of record JAPLDC010000314.1, read on the forward strand.
AATAATGTTTTATCGATATCGTCATAGACCTGCAATTGTGCCGGATTCACAATACCCATGTCCATGCCTGCTTTTACAGCATGATATAAAAATGCACCATGAATAGCTTCACGCACATGATCATTGCCACGGAAAGAAAAAGATACATTACTTACACCACCACTTACTTTTGCAAACGGCAGATTTTCTTTGATCCATTTTGTTGCATTAAAAAAATCGAGTGCATTTAAACGGTGCTCTTCCATTCCTGTTGCAACGGGAAAAATATTGGGATCAAAAATAATATCCTGAGGAGGAAAATGAACTCTGTCCACAAGAATATGATACGCACGTTTACAAATATCTATTCTGCGTTGCAAGGTATCGGCCTGACCTTGTTCATCAAATGCCATAACGATCACAGCAGCACCATATTGCTTTATCCTGTTTGCATATTCAATAAATTTCTCCTCTCCTTCCTTTAAAGAAATGGAATTTACAATTGCTTTTCCCTGAACACATTTTAATCCCGCCTCTATCACCGACCATTTTGATGAATCGATCATGATTGGAACTTTACAAATATCCGGTTCAGAAGCGATCAGGTTTAAAAATTTTGTCATGGCCGCTTCACTATCCAACATCCCTTCATCCATGTTCACATCAATCACCTGTGCTCCGCCATCCACTTGATCTTTAGCTATGGACAATGCCTCTTCGTAATTTCCTTCATTGATCAAACGAAGAAATTTTTTGGATCCGGTAACATTTGTGCGTTCACCAACATTTAAAAAATTACTTTCAGGGCGAACCGTCAAAGGTTCTAAACCACTCAAATGCATCAAGGTATCAGGTTTCGGTTTTTTACGTGGCTTCGATAATTTAGCCAACTCAGCAATTCGTTTGATGTGTGATGGCGTTGTTCCACAACAGCCTCCAACAATATTTAGGAATCCTGCTTGCAAAAAATCTTCTATCTGATGTCCCATTTCATGCGCATCCTGATCATATTCACCAAACTGATTTGGCAGTCCGGCATTTGGATAAGCACTCACATAAAAAGGTGCCTTTACCGAAAGTTCTTCCAAATATGGACGCATGTCTTTAGCACCAAGCGCACAATTTAAACCAACACTCAACAGATCAACATGAGAAATAGAGTTCAAAAATGCTTCTGTAGTTTGCCCTGATAATGTTCTTCCGCTGGCATCCGTTATCGTGCCCGAAACCATAACGGGCATCTTGATATTTTTTTCTTTGCATACATTTTGAATAGCAAACAAAGCCGCTTTTGCATTCAGCGTGTCGAAAATAGTTTCTACCAATAAAAGATCCGCCCCACCTTCAATCAATCCCTTGGCCTGCTCTGAATAAGCTATTACCAACTCATCAAAAGTTATTGCTCGAAAGGCAGGATCATTTACATTGGGAGATAATGAAAGCGTTCTGTTTGTAGGCCCAAATGCTCCTGCTACAAAACGAGGTGTATCATCACCGGAATCCTTTTGAAATTCTTTAACTGCTTCCTTTGCAATCTTTGCAGATTGGTAATTCAATTCATATGCAAGCTCTTGCATATCATAATCGGCCATTGCAATTGTTGTTGCACTGAAAGTATTTGTTTCAATAATATCAGCACCGGCTTTCAGATATTCTTTATGAATGGCTTTAATGATCTGCGGTTGTGTGATTGAAAGCAAATCGTTATTTCCTTTCAGATCTTTTTGCCAATCTGCAAACCGCTTGCTTCTGAAATCTTTTTCTTCCAGTTTATATTGTTGTATCATGGTACCCATAGCACCATCGATCACTAAAATTTTTTTTTCTAATTCTTTTCTAATATCAATCATATAATTTATTATTCCCGATAAGGTAATTTGTAAATTTTCTTTTAAGAATCAATAGTGTTTTAGTATAGCCATTATTCAAATCTATTTTAAAACTCTGAATAAAATTATCGCTACAAATTAATTTTCATTCTATTTTTTAAGCATAAAAAAACTCCTCCAACTTTTTACAGTCAGAGGAGTTTGTTATTTTGATTTTAAATTGTTTTCAAAA
>JAPLDC010000167.1 GCA_026391935.1 Bacteroidota bacterium
GAACATATTCTATCGTTGTGCAAGATTTAGGAGGATGCATTTTCACAACGAGCACTACAATTGTAAATATTGCAGGACCTTCTGCATTAGCTGTAACAGCAACAAATTCGAATTGTGGAGCATCTGACGGTACAGTTACAATTGGAACTGTAACAGGTGGCACTTCAGCATTTACTTATTCTTTTGCCGGAAGTCCTTTCACCTCAACTACAGCTTACACAGGTATTATGGCAGGGACTTATCCTGTTGTTGTTCAAGATGCGAATGGATGTATTTTTTCTACTTCAATCACTGTTGCTAATACAGGGTCAACACCTGCAACACCAACAATTTCATTAGCAGGTTTGACTTTAACTTCTAGTTCAGCAACCGGTAACCAATGGTATCTGAATGGAGTTTTGATTGCTGGTGCTACAGGACAAACATACACAGCTACAGTGAATGGTTCATACACAGTTATTGTAACAACTGGCGGATGTGCGTCCGCAACTTCAACTGCAATAGTTATTTCAAATGTTGGAATTGATGAATCGGTAAATCCATATTTGTTTGGTATCTATCCGAATCCAAATGATGGAAACTTTAATGTAACATTTACATCTGCTGATAAGTCTACTTATAAATTAGAGCTCTTTAATGCTTTAGGTCAAATCATTTTCAAAGATGATCTTGTAGATTTCAAAGGAGTGTATACGAAGAAACTTAGTGTGACTGATTACGGAAAAGGTGTGTACACGATTACATTAACGAATTCGAAAAACGAAACAGTTAAAAAGATCATTGTTTACTAATCGCGAAGATTAGTATGAATGTATGAACCCTTCATACTAGATTCATAAATAATTAAAAAGCCCTGAGATTCTTCTCAGGGCTTTTTAATTATTCAAAAAAACAATATTCAAGAAACAAATTTATTTATTGAACAATGAAACTTTTTACACCGTTTATTTTTTTATTATTAATTCTGGCAAAATACATTCCGGATGGTAATACTAAATTTTGCGGATAACTGGTTTTGCCTGATAAAGCTGTTTTATAAACCAATCTCCCATTAATATCAATCACTTCCAGATCAAAAGTTTCATTGGAATAAATTTTATCAGAGAACTGAATTGTAAACGAACCATTGTTCAACGTAGGGAACAATTGAATTCCTATATCTGATTTTTGTATATTATTTATTCCAGTAAAAGACGACAAACTTGTTTCCCAAATTCCTCTTCCAAAAGTAGAGATATAAATTTTATTCAATACTTGATTAAAATCTATATCTGTAATAATTACATTGGGTAATCCTGCACTTTGACTTGCCCATAAACTTGTTGCTTCATCAAGCACATAAATACCAAGGTCTGTAGCAATCATTTTAATATTTGATCCTGGAACTGTTTTGATGCAATTTACAGGTATGTTCGGCAAGTTATAGGATATGTTTTGCCATGTTAACCCTCCGTCAGTTGTTTTATAGATCTTTTCACCACTTACAAATCCAGATAAAGTTACAAAGGCAGTATTGGCGTTGGTCTGACTAACATCTATACTCGTAAAATACAATGTATCAGGTAAGCCTGCTGTTATTTCTGTCCAGGAGCTTCCGCCGTCTCCTGTTCTGTATATTCCAGAAGGAGAACCAACTTCAAATCGAATTCTTCTGGCTGCATAAATGACATTGCTATTTGAATTAGCAACAGCTAGGGCGCTTGTTTCATTATCATTAATTCCATTACTAGGCAGCGGAGTTAATGCGGACCAGCTATTACCGCCGTCAGTAGATTTATTGACATTCGTAAATCCGGCATAAATGGTTCCTGGAGTATTGTAATCACCAACAATAGGGGAGACCCATTCCCCTGGTTCATTATTAACATTTACATTAGCGAAAATAGTAGAGAACCCACCATCATTAGAAATATAAAAATTCCCATATTGACTCGATCCAATAACAACATTATCGTCAAGAGGATCTAAATAATTATCCATTCCATCACCGCCAAAAATCGTATTCCACGAGGAGCCATCGTAATAAAATGATGCATTGTCCTGTGCACCAGCAATCAGTCTTCCTGTCGCATTTTTGGAACTAGATACTCGATAAAAAGAAGTGATATTCATCCCATCACTAATGGTTGCCCAGTTGGTTGGCCATGGAGAACCTCCACTTGCAGCACCCCATGTTTGAGATATTATTGAATTTGTTTTATACAAACCTCCATCACTACAAACAAAAATATCGTTTGTCAGGGGATTTGTCTCTATGAAATGAATGTCACCATGCAAGGTAGGGCCGTAACTTAATGTCCAGTGGCTTACAGGATCAAATGAATTCGCACCATCTGAAGATGCCCAAATATTCACACCACCAACATATACAATATTTTTATTTGTTCTGTTAACAGTAAACCCAAGATCATACGTTCCTTGTCCACCGGGATTAGTTCCATTTCCACCT
>JAPLDC010000138.1 GCA_026391935.1 Bacteroidota bacterium
TTCCTATGCACGCCAATTTTTAGGCAGAATCGATAAACCTGAAGTAGATTATATTAAAGGGATTTCACCCGCCATCGCCATCGAGCAAAAAGTAAATTCCCGTAATCCAAGATCTACAGTGGGTACTTCCACTGAAATTTATGATTATTTAAAATTATTGTTTGCCAGAATAGGTAAAACCTATTCTCCTGTTTCAGGAAATCTGGTTAAACGTGATACCGTTTCCGATGTTGTTGAATATGTTAATGGTCTGAAGCCGGAAACAAAGTTTTATATTCTTTCTCCTCTTAAGAAGCACGCAGATAAAACCTTAAAAAAACAATTGGAATTATTGGCACAACAAGGCTTTACCAGAATTCAACAAAATGGAGAGGTTAAAAAGATCGAAGATTTTATTTCGAACAAAATTTCTGAATCAGAGTTAATCTATATTTTGGTGGACCGCTTATCCGTTCGTCCTGATGATGAAGATAATGAAAGTAGAATTTCGGATTCTGTTCAAACTGCTTTTTATGAAGGAGAAGGTGAATGTGCTGTTGAAATTGTAAGTGATGAGATTCAAAAAGGGAAAGGAAAAAATATTAAACCTGCTATCCGTACTTTCTCCAACAAATTTGAATTGGATGGAATGACCTTCGAGGAGCCTAATACACATTTTTTCAGTTTCAATAATCCTATAGGAGCATGTAAACATTGTGAAGGATTCGGAAGTGTGATTGGCATAGATGAAGACTTGGTAATACCAAATAAGAACCTTTCTGTCTATGAAGATGCTATCGTCTGTTGGAAGGGCGACAAGATGAGTGAATGGAAAAATGTGCTGGTAAATAACTCCCATAAGTTTGATTTCCCTATTCACAGGTCCATTTATGACCTTTCAAACAAAGAACGAAAACTTTTATGGGCTGGTAATAAATATTTCGAAGGCTTAAATAGTTTTTTTAAACATATCGAAGCACAGGCATATAAAATTCAATACCGCGTTATGCTTTCCCGATACAGAGGAAAAACCATTTGTCCGGAATGCAACGGCACAAGGCTCCGTAAAGATGCGACATTTGTAAAAATTTCAGAATGCTCGATAACAGATATTGTTTTAATGCCTGTTAAGGACTCCTTGAAATTTTTCCAAAATATAAAATTATCTGCTTATGATTCAGAAGTTGCAAACCGAATATTGCTTGAAATAAAAAACCGATTACAATTTTTAGATGATGTTGGACTGGGATATCTAACACTCAACCGTTTGTCTAATACATTATCAGGTGGAGAATCGCAACGGATCAATTTGGCAACATCATTAGGCAGCAGTCTTGTCGGATCAATGTATATTTTGGATGAACCCAGTATCGGCCTGCATTCAAAAGATACTGAACGTTTGATAAAAGTATTGAAATCCTTACGTGATATTGGCAATACAGTTATTGTCGTTGAACACGATGAGGAAATAATGTTAGCTGCCGATCAACTGATAGATATTGGTCAATTGGCAGGAACACATGGCGGAGAATTAGTATTTCAGGGAACACATAAAGAATTACAAACAGAAGAAAGAAGCCTTACAGCACTGTATTTGACAGGAAAAGAAAACATTCCTACACCATCAACGAGAAGAAATTGGAATCATTATATCGAATTAACTGGTGTCAGGGAAAATAATCTGAAAGGTGTAAATGTAAAATTCCCACTTAACGTAATGACTGTTGTTACAGGTGTTAGCGGATCAGGAAAAACATCATTGGTAAAGAGGGTTTTGTATCCAGCGTTAAAAAAACTTCATGGAGGATACGGAGAACAAACCGGTAGCTTCGAAAAGTTAAATGGAGATTATAAAAATATTTCTGCGATTGAAATGATCGATCAAAATCCGATTGGTAAATCATCCCGCAGTAACCCCATTACCTATATCAAAGCCTGGGATCATGT
>JAPLDC010000177.1 GCA_026391935.1 Bacteroidota bacterium
TAAAACCAAAAGTTTATTCCGGAGAAGGTTTTCAAGATTGCATCGTGCTTGTTTTCGGAAAACCTAAAACCGCAATTTTCGCTCACCTTGATAGCATTGGTTTTACGGTTAGATACGGAAAACAATTAGTTAAAATTGGCGGACCAAGATTAATTGACGGAATGGATCTGGTTGGTGAAGATAGCAAAGGGAAAATAGAATGCAAATTAGCGCTGGATAAAGAAGGTAATATTTCATATAAATACAAAAGAGAGATTGATAGAGGGACAGAATTAACCTTCAAACCAAATTGGCGGGAAACAAAAGAGTTTGTCCAATGTTGTTATATGGACAACAGACTTGGGGTTTGGAATGCATTACAAGTAGCTGAAACACTAAAGGATGGCATTCTAGTTTTTTCATGTTATGAAGAACATGGCGGTGGAACGGTTTCATTCATTCAAAAATTTATATACGAAAAATACAAAGTGAAACAATCATTGATCTCTGACATTACTTGGGTAACAGAAGGCGTGCCGCATGGAAAAGGGGTTGTAATATCTTTACGTGATAGTTTGATCCCAAGAAGAAGTTATGTTGATAAAATAATTTCAATAGCAAAAAAGACAAAAATTCCATTTCAATTGGAAGTTGAAGGATCAGGAGGAAGTGATGCCAAGGAGTTGCAGATGGGGGAATACCCTTGGGATTGGTGCTTTATCGGCGCGCCGGAAGACAATGTACACTCCCCAAATGAAAAAGTATTTAAAAGTGATATTGAAGCAATGGTGAAAATGTATAAAGTGTTAATGGCAAAAATGTAAAATAAAAAGGGATTCGATTTGCGAATCCCTTTTTATTAGATCATGTTTTTTTGTTTAAACAATGCGCCTTTCAGTATATGATACTTCAATGAAATTTCAGCACCTCCATTATATTTTGTTGTGGTTTTATAGGAGGAAATATTTACATCATAAGAAACACCAAATGAAAAATCTCCGATTGTCAGAAAAACGAAAGGGATTATTGCATCCTTATATCTATAATAAACACCTATTCCTATTGCCGATTCGGTTAATAATCCGGTAATTTTAGTATCGTTCTTATAGCGATAACGAATAGCGCAACCGGCTGTAATTTCAGTGGATTTTCCTTGTTGGAAATAAATCAAGGAAGGAAGAAAAGCTGTTTTTGAATTTGCCTTATCAAAATAACCATTCACATTCACCACTAATTTACCATAAAGTTTTTCTGTAACAGAAAGGTATTTTTGAGTAGGTTGGTTAATATGAAAATATGCAACGCCAACATCCATTTTCCTTTTTTCATTCCTTTCAAACTTTACCTTTCCATTCGAATATTCATAATACATACCTGCACCCAAATCAAAATAAAAAAATGAGCTGGTTGGTACAGTTTCATTTGAATTGATCGCTGTATTAAATCCTTGCCCATCATACTGATTTCCCCAGCTTAATCCAGCCAAATTTATTTTATGTTGCGCACCACCAAATGAAAGTCCCATTGAAAATTTACTTTCCTTGCTAACAGGAAGAATCGCTGAAACACATAAATTAGCTTCAGTTAACCCAAATTGAGAATCCCCTGCTTTGTCACTATAAAAATTAATACCTGCACCCATATGTGCCTTTTTTTCATTTTTATCAAACAGAGGCATATCAACAGAGGCAGCAACAGTATTAAATGCTTTCCCCATGGCCATCCATTGATTTTTATAATTGATAATTCCTCTTACGTAACCACTGTAAACTCCTGTTGATCCGGGATTCAATAAATGAGGCGTTTAATTATATTGTGAAAAATGGACATCTTGCGCAAGTGAATATATTGCGACACCTGAAAAAATAATAGATATGAATAGCTTTCTAAAAATCATTTTCGAATCAACGGACCAAAGTAATATTTCCTTTTTTCTCAACTGTCTTACCATTTGGCATTACACCTGACAATCGATACGCAAAAACTCCAGGATTACAAGGCTGCCCCATAAACGTTCCATCCCACCCTTTTGATCTAGTATCTGTTTTAAACACTTGCTGTCCCCAGCGATTATAAATTTGGAAATCTAATTTATCAATGCTACCCAAAACAAATAAAATATCATTATTATTATCACCATTTGGAGAAAATACGCTAGGAATCCCAACATCTTCGCCACCTTGTGGTTCAGAAGACAAACGGAAGACAGCAATCACATCATCACTTTGTGTATAGGTTACAATTACTGAATCAGAAACAGTAGAAGGAGTTGGTGTATGATTTGCCATTTCCCAATGGTCAAATACATATGCTCCATTTGCTTTCGCTATTAAGGTAGTAACAATATTTCCATAATAACTTCCTGAAAAAATGTAGGAAGCAGGAGTTATGCTGTTTATTTTTATTTTACCTGCACCTGCAGGTTGAACATCATACGTAATATTGTAAGGGCCTGTTAATCCATAACAATCAACCATTCCTGCTTCAATCGCAGTACAGCGAGTATTAATAAACGTTCGCATATCAGTAACATTTGTTTGCCATTGACTTACTGACCCGCCCCATTTCGCAACATGACCAGGCATTTCAGGAGCAATAACATTTATCATACTATCTAATAATGGGATAGCAAAACTGCAGCTGAGCGTAGTGTTTAACAAATCAATATATCTCGTCTGATAATATAATTTGAAACCTGGATTGGCCATTAATGCATTTAAAATTTCGATATGCCCTTGCCCACCAGGATCAGGAAGTGATTCTGGAGCACATGGATCAGCATCAGGCAATTGACTTGGAATACCTGTATAATTAATATAGTGACCAAATGTTGCATCATTGTCCCAAAGTGTATATCTCCATTTCTTTTCGTTTCCTGAAGGATTTAATCCACGCCACCAAGCTGTATTCCAATTCAACCAATCTGAAGTTACTGCCCAGGAATTTAAAATAATATAATCTGCTAAACTTTTTACATTGTATAAGCTATCAACGTGAGCGTAATTAGCAGGAACAGCCATACTGTTTCCAGTAATGTATGCCCTTAAAGAATTCCAGGCAGGAAGGGCGTTTGGTGTACCATATTGCTCCCAGGTTCCTCCCCATGTCATTAAGTATTGATCATCACTTGCTGATTGATTGTAATAATAATCTGTGAAATCAGAATCATCTATTTTCTCCCGAACATCATATACTCCCCAATATTGACCATTTACATATAAGATTGCTGGTGCCCATGTACGTTCATCCAAATGAAGGTTTCCACGTTGAGAAAGTGTATGAACATAGGAATCACGAATGTGTGCACCACCAGATTCGAAGGGATAATTATCATTAG
>JAPLDC010000088.1 GCA_026391935.1 Bacteroidota bacterium
TCAAAAAGATTTTGATGCGGGATTAGCTGGAATAAAAAAGCTCCCTAAAAAGGCAAGACTAGGAGTATATCTAGCTTATATATACTACATTTCATTATTTAAAAAGATCAAGAACACAGCTCCGGAAAAAGTGATGAACAGCAGGATCCGCATTTCAAATTCTAAAAAACAACTGCTTTTTTTACGATCCTATTTTAAGTTTAAACTCAATTTGATTAAGTGATGAAAAAAATTATTTTTCTTTTTGTTTTTATCTTAAACTCAAGTTTGTTTTCTCAAAACATCAGCTTGGACGGACTAAGAAGAGAATATCAGCAGGTCAATAAAGACAGTGCTTCTTGTGCAAAATTATATAAAAAGATAATCAAATCGAACAGTGCTGATCTTGTAACAATTGCTTATCGCGGAGCAATAACTGCGTCCATGGCTAATTACCCAAAGAATAAAATGGACAAATTAAAAATTTTCAACAGTGGTAAAAAATTAATTGAACAATCGATAGCCGCCGACAGTTCAAATATAGAAACCCGTTTTTTACGATTCACGATACAAAGCTACTGCCCAAAAGCTCTTGGCTACAGCAAACAAATCACTTCCGACAAAAATTTTATTCTAAAAAACTACTCTGCCGTAAGTAATATTGCAGTAAAAAAAATGATCCAGTCATTTTTTCTTCAAAGTAAAGTATTAACGGAAATCGAAAAACAAAAATTTGAATAAATGCAAAACAAACAAAAAGATAAAACACTTTTTGCATCTACGATATTTCTTGTTAGCATTTATTTGGCAGGAATAATTGGAATACACTCCATTTACAAGGATTTCTTTTTAATGCTTTCCCCTTTTAACCTTTTGGTGAGCATGACCATGATATTCCTGAACCACAAAGGATATAACAAATCATTTTTAATATTTTGTTTCATTATTATTATTATTGGTTTTATAGTTGAAGTCATTGGAGTTCAAACCGGAATTGTATTCGGGAAGTATGTTTATGGAAAAACACTTGGCCTAAAACTATTTGGAGTACCTATTATTATTGGAATAAACTGGCTGATGTTGGTATATTGTGCAGGAGTAATATGTCATAAAATAAAAGGACGAATCTTTTTAAAAAGCATAATTGGTGCTACATTGCTTACGTTCCTGGATTTTTTTATTGAGATCGTAGCTACAAAATACGACTTCTGGAGTTGGAATGCCATCTCTATTCCAATTCAAAATTATATTGCTTGGTTTGTTGTTTCTTTTTTATTCTTATTGCTTTTCAATTCTTTAAATTTTTCGAAAAACAATAGATTGGCATACTATCTTTTTATCGCTCAAGCACTTTTTTTTATTTCACTGACATTATTTTAAGACCACAATATTTCTTTTTTGATGCACTACGCCTATTTTTTTATACTTGCATTTACACTCTCCTATCCTCTTTTCAAAAGTTTTGAAAATAAAATTCAATTCTACAAGAAATGGGGCAGTTTATTTCCAGCACTTATAATAAGTGCCATTTTTTTCATTGCTTGGGATATTTGGTTTACAAGCATTAACATCTGGACATTTAACTCCAAATATATAGTTGGACAATTCATAGCAGGTTTGCCAATTGAGGAGTGGTTATTCTTTTTCATTACTCCTTTTTCTTGTGTGTTCATTCATGAAGTATTGATCTACTTTGTGAAAAAAGATATTTTTGCAAAATCTGCGAAGTATATCAATACAGTTTTGGCATCCCTTCTGTTGATATTGGCGATCGTATATCACGAAAGAATATACACTTTTGTGGATTTCATGCTTTTAAGTATTTTTCTTTTTATTCATCAATATATATTGAGAACAAACTATTTAAGCCGATTTTACTTAACGTGGCTTGTTTGTATACTGCCATTTTTGCTCGTTGATGGTTTTATAACCGGATTACCAATTGTTATGTACAATAATTTACAAAATTCAAACATTCGGCTATTCTGCATCCCAATAGAAGACCTCTCCTATTCCATGCTTAACATCCTATTTTTAATTACTATTTACGAATATTTAAAACAAAGAAAAGCAAACAAAAAAATAAGCCAAACACTTTAAAGCATAATTTTTTTTACCTATATTTATAATACAAAACAATAAGATCATGAAAAAAACAATTGGATTTTTAAGCATTGTACTTGTATTATTTTCGGGGCTTCTTCCTGCACAGACTGCTACAAAAATAGGAACAGCAAAACCAAAACAAGCAACAACTCCAAAACTTTCAGATAAAGATATTCTTATGTGCGACAAGGAATGGGCTATCGTATCAGTTGAAGAATGGGCTGTTGTTACAAAACCTCCTGGAGAAAAAAATAAAAACGACATGTTGAAATTAACCCAAGATGGCAAATTTGAAATGATCATGTTTGGAAATAAAAAATCCGGCAACTGGACAAAATCCGGACAATATATTTATTTTACAGATGACGCAACTAAAGCCAAATTCAGTTATAAAGTAATAAGTGTAGAAGCTACCAAATTAAAAGTAGACCACTACAGTGATGAGGATGGTCATTCGATTTTTGAATATGAAACTAAATAAACCAAAGTTTTGTTGAATTGAAAATTTGAAAGTTTTGCACAACTTCCATAAATTTTGAAAAGAAAAATTTCAATTTGCACTTTCTAACTTTTCACTAAACCTGTAGTTATTTTAGCGCTAAGCAAACACAGAGGAATACTTGGTCCGGGATGAACACTTCCTCCGCAGAAATACAATCCGTTAATTTCTTTTGAAAAATTTGCATGTCGCAAAAATGCCGAAAATTTATTGTTGGAAG
>JAPLDC010000128.1 GCA_026391935.1 Bacteroidota bacterium
TCTGTTTGCCACCAAGTATCAACAATTGGACATTTTCCTTTTCCTATGTTTTCATTGTACCAATTCCAAGCCTCTTCATTGATAGGCTCTCCGACACTTCCAAGTATTCGCAATGAATCAAGTTTATATGGTCTTACAAAATCTAATCCTGCTGCTTCCAGCGCCCGGATGGCTGTTGGAGCTGTATAAAAAATGTTCACTTTATATTTATCTATCACCTGCCAAAACCTTCCGGCATCCGGATAGGTAGGAATCCCCTCAAACATAACAGAAGTTGCTCCTGCTAATAAGGGGGCATAAACAATATAAGAATGACCTGTAATCCAACCAATATCCGCTGTACACCAATAGACCTCATTCTTTTTATATTGAAATACATTTTCAAAAGTGTAATGTGTATACACCATATAACCACCACAAGTATGCACCACACCTTTCGGCTTTCCTGTGGAGCCGGAAGTATAAAGGATGAACAATATGTCTTCAGCATCCATGGGCTCCGCCAAACAATCTGAAGAAGCCTCTTTCATTTCTTCTGTCCATAATACATCTCGATCAGCTACCATTTTTATTGGAGAATTTGTACGCTGCACAACAATTACTTTCTTAACGGAGGGGCAAATTTCCAATGCTTCGTCAACAACATCCTTGATAGGAATTGATTTTGAACCACGATAAGCACCATCGCTTGTTATCACAATATTGCAATCACAATCCTGGATTCTTCCCGAAAGAGCTGATGCAGAAAACCCAGCGAATACGACTGAATGAATAGCTCCAATTCTTGCGCAGGCCAATAATGCAATGGCCAATTCTGAAACCATTGGCATGTATATACAAATGCGATCCCCCTTTTTCGCTCCATTCTTTTTCAAGACATTTGCAAATTTACAAACCTGTACATGCAACTCTTTGTAAGTAAGTTGCACGGCTTTATCACCCGGCTCATTCGGTTCCCAATAATAAGCAATTTGATCTCCTCGTTCCGCTAAATGCCTATCCAGACAATTTTCTGTAATGTTCAATTTCCCACCAGCAAACCATTCAATTTTCGGTTCTACAAAATTCCAGTCGAGAACTTTATCCCACTTTTTTTTCCAAACAAATTGTTCAGCCTGATCTTCCCAAAATTGCTCCGGATGATCAATACTTTTTTTATAGTGTTCTTTATATTCTTCGAATGTGGTAATGATTGACATATGAATACGTTTAGTTAATTATTCAAATTTAAGGCATTTTTTTACTACATTTATCAAATAAATTTATACTTACTTCCACACAAAATTCAATTGAAAATAGTATGGTTGATACAATGACATTCCATAAAAGTATTTGCATTTTACCCTAAAAAAAATGACAAAAAGCGCTAACGAAGAGATAGCAATAAAAGCAACTTATTTCAGTATTTTCGGCAACACAAGCTTGGCGATAATAAAAGGGCTTACAGGATATTTTGGTCATTCATATGCACTTATCGCTGATGCTACAGAATCTACTACCGATATTTTTGCCTCCTTATTAGTTTTATTCGGATTAAAATATTCAAACAGAGCTGCTGATAAAAACCATCCATACGGTCACGGACGTGCCGAGCCTTTAATAACATTTTTAGTAGTCGGTTTTTTAATTACTTCCGCTACTATTATTGCTTATGAGAGTATTTTAAACATCGGGAAACCACACGAGTTACCTGAATCCTGGATACTTTATGTTCTCGGTGCTATAATTATCTGGAAAGAAATTTCCTTCCGGATAGTAATGCAGAAAAGTAAAGAAACAAATAGCTCGTCCTTAAAAGCTGACGCCTGGCACCACAGAAGCGACTCAATCACTTCTGTTGCTGCTTTTATCGGAATTTCTATCGCCTTAATTTTAGGAAAAGGATATGAAGCTGCAGATGATTGGGCTGCACTATTTGCTTCAGGATTTATTCTTTACAACAGTTATTTAATTTTCAGACCTGCACTTGGAGAAATTATGGATGAACACGTATACGATGACCTGATCGATGAAATAAGAATTGTTTCACATCAAGTGGAAGGAGTAATCGATACAGAAAAGTGTTTCATCAGAAAATCAGGAATGAAATATCACGTTGACCTACATGCAACTGTTGACGCAAACATTACTGTAAAACAAGGACATGAAATTTCGCATTTACTAAAAGACACATTGCGACTAAAAATGCCTGAACTAGGTCACGTTTTAATACATATAGAACCTAATGAATATAAAGGAGAAGAATAATTTTTAAACTATTCTACTTGGATAACTCCATTGCCCTATCCCTTGCTTTTACAATTCCATTTTGTAAATTTTCACCCACTTCTTTTTCATTAAAAACAGAAAGGGCTGCTTCTGTTGTTCCACCTTTTGATGCAACGGCCTTAATCAGATCGTCCAATGATTTATTTGCATTATTAATCAAATGATAAGAGCCCAACATAGTTTGTTTAACTAGCATCGCAGATGTTGATTCGTCAAAGCCCATTTTTTTTCCTGCTTCTATCATGTGTTTCACAACATAAAAGAAATAGGCCGGACCACTTCCGCTCAAGGCAGTAACGGCATCCAACAACGCTTCATTTTCAAAAAATACAGTCCGCCCTGTTGTAGCTAATAAATTCTCCGCTTTACGAATCTGTTCTATGGACATATCTTTACTGGAAGTAAATGCTGTCATACCCATTCCCAATTCAGCCGGAGAATTTGGCATAGCCCTGATGATATTCTTTTGCATTAAAACACTTTCAATTCGTTCCAACTTCATGCCAGCCATTATGGAAATAATAATATTGTCTGATGTCAATACTTTTTTTAATCCCTCACTCATATCATTAAAATCCTGAGGCTTAACAGCCAAAATAACAATATCACTTTCTGAGATTCTTTTATCATCTACAACACAAACTTTACCTATATCGAATTTCAATAATTCAGATTTCCTAGTTTCATTTTTTTCTGCAAGCAATAAATTGTCTTTTGAAACAATATTGTATTTCAAAAATGCACGGGCATAAATTAAACCCATATTACCGCATCCTATAATTGTAATTTTCATTTTTTTATAATTTTAAAAATTCATTACTTCATTTTGTTTTCGTATTGATTCTTCATGAATCAGTAAATATAAAGAACGTACAAATTCTTCACATAATCCCATCATGGAAGCTGAATTTAAACGCTCATTTAAAAGATTTTCCCAACGATTTGTCTGCAAGATGGTAACATTATTTTCTTTTTTATAAACCCCGATCTTTTCAACCATTTGCATTCTGTTCATCAATACTTGTAACAGATCTTCATCCGTTTTATTGATTGATTCACTCAGTTGCTCCAACTTATTTTTGAATTCAATATTTTCAGAATTCGCTTTTCGAACAACTAAACGGTCGATTAGGTCTGCGAGCTGCAAAGGCGTCAACTGCTGTTTTGCATCACTCAAAGCCATTTTAGGCATACAGTGAGTTTCGATCATCAAACCGTGCACATTTCGAAAAGGAGTGATAGCATGTGAATGAAAGCCACGATGAATGGCTGCGAGCTTCGTTATCCCGGCTTGATTTATTCTCTCAAGCGCACCCAACCATAATTGTAGATCTGGAGTTACAGGATTTTTTACAAATACAGGAATATCAGTTCCTTTTAATGCATCAGCTATTTCCTGAACTGAAAAAGGATTAACAGTTGTGCGTGCACCAATCCAAAGAATATCGATATTGTTTTTCAAACATTCCTCCACATGATTTGCATTGGCTACTTCTGTTGCTGTCAATAATCCTGTTTGCTCTTTCACCATTCTCATCCATTCTAACCCTTTACTTCCAATACCTTCAAAAGCATTCGGACGCGTACGAGGTTTCCAAATTCCTGCCCGGAAAATTATTCTTTTATCTATTGCTGCAATTGCTTTTGCTGTTGTCAGCATTTGTGTTTCAGATTCTGCACTACAAGGACCGCTAATAATAAGTGGTCGTTTTGCATCTTTTAACCAGTTACATACCGGTGTAATATTCAATATCGGTTTCATTGTATTTTTTTACAAATTGATTAATTAATAGTTGCTTTTACATATTCTCCTAAAACAGAAAATGTATTCGTTGAAGTTTTTATTCGTTTCATGGCCTTCTGAAAACTTTCATATTTTTCCCATTCCACATCTGTATGAAATGAGTACTCATTGGGCTCACCGGAAACTGGCACACTTTGAATCTTAGAAAGAGATAATCCGTTTCTCTTTATAACGACTAAAATATCTGCCAATGCACCAACCTCATGTTTCAAGCGAAAACATACAGAGGCTTTATTTGGATTTGTCGGTTTTGAATCTCCTTTCGAAAGAATAATGAACCTCGTAAAATTTTGTTTATTATTTTCGATATTCGAAAATAATACAGGCACATCATATAATTCGGAAGCCAACACATTTGCAATAGCTGCTGTATTTTTATTTCCTTTTTTCTGAATATCTTTTACACAAGAGGCTGTATCGCCTTGCTCAATGATCTTAATATGTGGATAATTTATTAAGAATTCCGAACACTGTGCAAGAGCCATAGGATGCGAATGGATGTATTCTATCTCGTCTATTTTCACTCCTTCCAATGCAAGCAAATGTAATTCGATCTTCAAATATTGTTCACCGATTATTCTCAATTGATATTCATCAATCAAATTATAATTTGATAAAATACTTCCTGCCAAAGAGTTTTCAATCGCCATCACGGCATAATCAGTTTCATTTGACCTCAACATCTCACAACACTGACGGAATGTAAAACACTCAACCGTTTCTACTTCTTGCCCGTAAAATTTTTGTGCGGCCAGATCATGATACGATGCCGCTGTTCCGAAAATTGCTACTTTAAAATTCCGCATACTATTATTTTCTGATTGATTGGTGAATAAAAAAAGGCGAGTCCCGATACTATCGGGACTCGCCTTTGGTTGATTATTATGTTTTGAATTATTTACATACTACTCCCTCAGCGGTGTCCCGTAAAGAACCCGGATAAAAAGGAAAGAAAAAATATAAATTATGTAAAGTCATTTTTGTTTTAAATCTGCGTCAAAGATAATGTAGAAAATAAATATAAACCAAATATATTTTAAAAATAAATTTAGCGGATCTTCTTATCTTTGATCTCGACCTGCCGCTTTATGCTCTCTTCAAGGGAAATAAAGGTTTCTGTTCTTTGCACTCCTTTGATGGTTTGAATATGTTCATTTAAAACTTCCCTCAAATGTTGAGTATCCCTACAAACAATCTTTGCAAACATACTGTAAACACCCGTTGTATAATGCAACTCAACTACCTCCGGTACCTTTTTCAAACGGGCAACCGCATCATTGTACTCTGAACCCTTTTCCAAAAATATTCCTAAAAAGGCACAAACATCATAACCTATTTTTGCAGGATCGATCTCCAAATGAGAACCACGCACCACTCCTGCATCAATTAACTTATTCATCCTGACATGCACTGTACCGGCCGAAACAACCAATTCTTTTGCAATTTCGGTATAAGGAATTGTAGAGTTCTTCATTAACATTGAAAGAATCTGTTTATCAAGTTTATC
>JAPLDC010000132.1 GCA_026391935.1 Bacteroidota bacterium
TTGAGCAAAAAATATTGAAATTTTCACGAAGATCGAGAATCAAATTTGTTGCTTCGGGAATAGAACCATTCATAAGTACCGGAGTTACAGGTGAATTTGTTAATCCAATTTCGAAGCCAGCTTTCCTTAATCCATTTTGCAAACCCCGAGTTATTTCCCACAATTTATCTTTGTACTCCGGATGATTTCTCATTAATTCTAATCGCTTCAAAGCACCAACAACCAAAGCGATAGGCAAAGATTTTGCAAATATTTGTGAGCGCATATTGTAACGTAAATATTCAATGATTTGCTCATCGCTGGAGATAAAACCACCGATCAATGCAAATGATTTTGCAAAGGTTCCAAAATAGATATCGATACCTTCTTGACAACCTTGCTCCTGCCCTGTTCCACCGCCTGTTTTACCCATTGTTCCGCAACCGTGTGCATCATCAACAAAAAGGCGAAATTTATATTTCTTTTTTAATTCAACAATCTCTTTTAATTTCCCTTGGCGTCCGCTCATTCCGAATACACCTTCAGTAATTACAAGGATACAACCATTTTGTGCTTCAGCAAGTTTGGTGGCACGCACCATCTGCTTTTCAAAATCTTCAATATCATTGTGTTTATATACATATCTTTTGCCCATATGTAAACGAACACCGTCCAAAATACAAGCATGCGCTTCCGCATCGTACACGATAACATCGTGGCGGTCAACTAAACAGTCGATTGCAGAAACCATCGCCTGATAACCGAAGTTGCAAAGGATTGTGGATTCTTTACTAAAAAAAGTTGACAATTCAGATTCGAGTTGCTCGTGCAAATTTGAATTTCCACTCATCATCCTTGCTCCCATTGGCAATGCAAAACCATATGCCGCTGCTGCATCAGCATCCGCTTTACGCACTTCAGGATGATTTGCTAATCCTAAATAGTTATTTAAACTCCAATTTAGGCGCTCTCTACCTCGAAAAACCATCATTGGCTTAACTTCTCCTTCTAATTTAGGAAATGTAAAATAACCATGTGACTCCTTAGCATGCATACCTATTGGTCCGCGATTTGCTTTTATCTTTTCAAATAAATCCTTCATATTGTCGTTATTGTTGTTGTTTTTTAATTTTTAGAAAAGCGAAATTAGTGTTTTAGACCTTATTTTCAAAGGGTTTTTAATTAACAAAACAGGTTAACATAATTTATCATAAATAATGCGCTAGTTTTAGGCAAAATCCTTATATTTGCAATCCTTTTATGCGAAATAAACAATTTTATATCCTCTTTTTAGCCCTTTTGGGTCTGGCCCTTTATTCTTGTAATACAAAAGAAAGGGTATACGATTCAACAGGATCAACTAAGAAAAAACGTTTCGATGTTACTGTTGGCAAGTTTAATAAGCTGGTTAAAAGCAGTGACATGGATGCAAAATACAATGCCGCTGTAAAATATTTTGAAAAAGAAGAGTATACCAAAGCTTTAACATTGTTTGAAGAATTGATGGGTGTATATAGAGGAACATCAAAAGCAGAAGAGGTTCATTACTATTATGCTTATTGCAGTTACAATCTAGAAGATTATATTGTTGCAGGATACCAGTTTAAAAGTTTTGTAAGGAATTTCCCTACAAGTAAACATACTGAAGAATGTGCTTACATGAATGCCTATTGTTATTACTTGAATTCACCTGAATATAGCTTAGACCAAATCGATACAAAGCTTGCGATCAAAGAATTTCAGCACTTCACAAATCTATATCCGCAAAGCACTCATATTCCTGAATGCAATGATCTATTGGATAACCTGAGAGGAAAGTTAGAGCGAAAATCCTATGAAAACGCTATGTTATATTACAATATGAGTGATTATAAAGCCTCTATTGTTTCCTTTGGAAATCACTTAAAAGAATTTCCGGGCTCAAAACACGATGAAGAATTGAATTATTTGATTATTCGCTCTTACTACCTATATGCCTTAAACAGTATCGAATCAAAGAAACAAGAACGTTTTAAAGCTGCTGTAGATCATTATATTAAATTTTTAGATACTTATCCGAAAAGTGAATATTTGAAAGAAGCTGAAATGGTGTATTCCAGTGCCCTTAAAAATTTAGAAAAATATAACAAACCAACATAATAAATCAATTATCAAATGGACTACAAAAAAACAAATGCAGATTTAACAACAACAACCCGCGATCTTAGAAGTTTAGATGGTAAATCTGGAAATATCTACGAAAGTATTGCTATTATCTCTAAACGTGCTAATCAAATTAGTGCTGAAATGAAAGAGGAGTTAACTAGCAAATTAGCTGAGTTTGCCTCAAACACTGATAATTTGGAAGAAATTTTTGAAAATCGTGAGCAGATTGAAATTTCTAAATATTATGAGCGTTTGCCAAAACCTTCATTGATTGCTATTCAAGAATTTTTTGACGATAAAATTTATCACCGCAATCCAATTGTTGTGGATGATAAAATTTAATAAGTAAAATAAAAATTTGCAGTTTACTATACCTCGTTTCATTTTTTTGAAATGATCGTATTGGTGAACTGCTTTTTTTTAACGATATGTTGAAAAACAAAAATATATTAATTGGAGTATCTGCTAGTATTGCTGCTTATAAATCAGCATTTCTCGTGCGTTTATTGGTAAAAGCCGGAGCGAATGTTAAGGTGATCATGACCACAGCTTCAACCGAATTTATTACCCCCCTCACTCTCTCTACACTTTCAAAAAATCCTGTATTTATTGATTTCTCAAACACAAAAAATGGCGAATGGAATAGCCACGTTGACCTTGGTTTATGGGCAGATGTTTTTTTGATAGCCCCTGCAACTGCTAACACAATTGCTAAAATGTCTAATGGCATTTGCGACAATCTTTTACTGGCTACTTATTTGTCAGCTAGATGTCCTGTATTTCTTGCGCCAGCAATGGATCTGGATATGTATAAACATAAAAGCACGGTTGAAAATTTAAAACGTTTGAGATCCTATGGGAATAAAACGATTGATCCGGGAACAGGAGAACTAGCAAGTGGTTTGCATGGCGAAGGACGGATGGCGGAACCGGAAGAGATAATCTTATTTCTTGAAAAGGAATTTTCAAAAAAATTACCTTTAATTGGAAAAAAGGTTTTGGTTACTGCCGGACCAACATATGAATCTATCGACCCTGTGCGTTATATTGGAAATCACTCTTCCGGTAAAATGGGTTTTGCCATTGCAGAAGAATTTGCAGCTCAAGGTGCTGATGTAACATTGGTATGTGGTCCTAATACTTTAAAAACGACTAATAATAAAATTGTTCGTATCGATATTACATCATCTGATGAATTATTTTTAGCATCTTTAAAAGCTTTTAAAAATGCTGATATAGCTATACTTTCAGCTGCAGTTGCAGATTTTAAGCCTGCTAAATTCGCCAGTCAAAAAATAAAAAAATCAAGTGGAATAAAAGCAATCGATCTTATTCCTTCTAAAGACACGCTTGCGGAGCTTGGGAAATTAAAAACAAAAAAACAATTATTGATCGGTTTTGCATTAGAAACAGAAAATGAAATAAGGAATGCAAAAGATAAAATAAAAAAGAAAAATTTAGATCTGATTGTTCTTAATTCATTAAATGACAAGGGCGCTGGCTTTAAAGCCGATACCAATAAAATTACGATCATTGATAGGAACAATAAAATCACTAAATTTGAGTTAAAGAGCAAAGAAGAAGTAGCAAAAGATATTTTAAAATCTGTACTTAATTTTAAATCCAAATAACTTGCGTAAATTATTTATATTCCTATTAATAATTGTTGCTAATAAAACATTAGTAGCTCAGGAACTAAACTGTCAGGTTCAAGTATTATCAAGTCAGATAGCAGGAACAGATAAAAGAGTTTTTGAATCGATGCAAACTGCAATTTACGAGTTTATGAATACCCGTAAATGGACCAATGAAACTTTCAAAATTGAAGAAAGGATCGACTGCAGTATCCTGATAAATATTACAGAAAAAATTGGATCCGATGAATTTAAAGGAACCTTGCAAATTCAGGCGCGTAGACCAGTTTATAAAACTTCCTATAACACCGCTTTATTAAACTTTAACGATAACGATATAACATTTAAATATTTAGAAAGTCAGCCACTTGAATTTATAGAGAATACC
>JAPLDC010000179.1 GCA_026391935.1 Bacteroidota bacterium
CGACTCCATCAACTATGCGAAACGGATTCAAGAAGCTATCTTACCTTCAAAAGAAATAAAATACAAAATTTTCCCAGAAGCATTTGTCTTTTTTCAGCCAAAAGATATTGTGAGCGGTGATTTTTATTGGTTTGCTGAAAAAAACGGAAAGCGGATTATTGCTACTGTTGATTGCACGGGGCACGGAGTTCCTGGAGCTTTCATGAGCATGATCGGGAATGCTTTTTTGAATGAGATTATAAATGAAATTGGTATCACAACCCCTTCTGTTATTCTTGATGAACTCCGAAAAAAAATAATTTTCTCTCTGAAACAAACTGGTGCAGATGGTGAAAACAAAGATGGAATGGATATTTCATTGCTTACATTTGATAGGGATAACAGATGCGTAGAATTTGCGGGAGCTAATAATCCTCTTTGGAAAATTTCAAACATGACGTTAGAGGAAACAAAAGGTAATAAACAACCAATAGGAATGTACAGTGGCGATATTATTCCATTTACGAATCATACTATTGAATTAAAAAAAGGCGACTCCTTATATATTTTCACAGATGGTTTTGCCGATCAATTTGGAGGAGAGAATGGGAAAAAATTAAAATACAAAAAAATTCAGGAGATGCTTTTAAGCAACAACAATATCAGCATGAAGGAACAAGAGAAATACATGAATGAATTCATGAATAAATGGAAAGGCGACCTTGAACAGGTAGACGATATACTATTTATCGGAATAAAAGTTTAGTATTATTTATACACTTCTTTCTTACTCGACTTCAACGTATTTACCAATAACGAAGCAATAGTCATAGGTCCAACGCCACCAGGGACAGGAGTTATGAAAGAAGATTTTGCAGCAACTTCATCATACTTCACATCACCTAATAATTTAAATCCACTTTTTGTTTGAGTAGATGCAACACGTGTGATTCCAACATCGATCACTACTACTCCATCTTTCACCATATCAGCAGTTAAAAATTCAGGTTTACCTAAGGCAACAATTATAATATCTGCTTTCAAAGTAAACGCTTTCAGATAAGCAGTTTTGCTATGGCACATCGTTACTGTACAGTTTCCTGGATTTGTATTTCTTGCCATCAGGATACTCATAGGAGAACCTACAATATGGCTTCGACCTATCACAACACAATATTTTCCTACAGTATCAATTTTATATCGTTCCAACAATTGCATAATTCCAAATGGTGTTGCAGGAAGATAGGTAGGTAAATTTAAGGCCATTCGTCCCACGTTTTGCGGATGAAAACCATCCACATCTTTTTCTGGAGCGATAGCCATCATTATTTTTTGCTCATCGATATGTTTAGGAAGTGGCAACTGAACAATATATCCGTCAACATCCGGTTCATTATTCAAGCCTTCAATAATAAATAACAATTCCTTTTCAGTTGTATCAGCAGCTAAACGAACCAAAGTAGATTTAAAACCAACTTTCTCACACGCCTTTACTTTCGCACCGACATATGTTTCGCTTGCTCCATCATTACCAACAAGTATTGCAGCTAAATGCGGAATCTTAGACCCATTTACCTTGATCGCATTCACTTCAAGTGTTAACTCTTCTTGAATCTGTTGCGAAATTAATTTTCCATCAATTATTGTTGCCATACTGTAAGGGTTTTTAAAACTATTTTTTTACACACACCTCTAACGAGAGAGAAAGTTTTCTTATCATGAAATTAATAGAAAAGAGTAATCATTTTTTTGAAGTTAAAATTAAACTATCTAACATTAAACGTTAAACTTATCTTCCCATTCCTGGCATATTCTTCATCTGCTGCATCATTTTAGCCATGTTCTCCTTGTTGCCCATCATTTTCATCATCTTACGGGTATCGTCAAATTGTTTTACCAATCTATTTACATCCTGAATTGTTGTACCGCTTCCTTTTGCAATTCTTTCTCTACGTTTTCCGT
This sequence comes from Bacteroidota bacterium, assembly GCA_026391935.1. Lineage (GTDB taxonomy): Bacteria > Bacteroidota > Bacteroidia > 2-12-FULL-35-15 > 2-12-FULL-35-15 > 2-12-FULL-35-15. The sequence continues at coordinate 1,942 of JAPLDC010000179.1, forward strand.
TCAAGGAATCCGGATTTTCCCTTTCAAAAGGAGTCATTGAATGAATGATAGATTCAATACTAGTAAAGGCTTTATCATTCACATCAACATTCTTCAATGCTTTTCCAACACCTGGAATCATTCCAACTAGATCCTTGATATTTCCCATCTTTTTTATTTGTTGAAGTTGGGATAAAAAGTCGTTGAAAGTAAATTGATTTTTGGCTATCTTCTTTTGTAATTTTCGGGCTTCTTCAACATTGTATTGTTCTTGTGCGCGCTCAACCAAAGTAACCACATCACCCATCCCCAAAATCCTGTCGGCCATACGGCTTGGATGAAACACATCAATTGCGTCCATCTTTTCACCTGTTCCAACAAACTTAATTGGTTTATTAACTACTGAAAGTATAGATAACGCAGCACCACCACGTGTATCACCATCTAATTTTGTAAGAACTACACCATCAAAATTTAATCTGTCATTAAACGTTTTTGCAGTATTTACAGCATCTTGACCAGTCATGGAATCCACAACAAATAAGATCTCATCGGGTTTGATCGCATCTTTAACAGCAGCGATCTCATTCATCATGAGTTCATCTATCGCCAAACGACCGGCAGTATCGATGATCACAACAGAATTGCCATTCAATTTTGCATGTGCAATACCTTTTTGCGCAATAGAAACAGCATCTTTATTTTCTCTGTCAGAAAAAACATCGACACCAATTTGTTCACCCAAAACATGCAACTGGTCTATCGCTGCAGGGCGATAAATATCACAAGCAACCAATAAAGGTTTCTTGCCACGTTTTGTTTTTAAATGGTTCGCTAATTTTCCTGAAAAAGTGGTCTTACCGGAACCTTGCAGACCGCTCATTAGGATCACAGTTGGATTACCACCAAGCTTAATATCAGTGCTGGTTTCACCCATCAAAGCACTCAGTTCATCATGTGTTATTTTAGTAAGTAACTGTCCGGGAGAAATCGATGTTAATACATTTTGCCCGAGAGCTTTTTCCTTTACCTTATCCGTAAAATCTTTAGCAACTTTATAGTTCACATCGGCATCCAATAAGGCTTTTCGAATTTCCTTAACCGTTTCCGATACGTTTATCTCCGATATTTTTCCATGCCCTTTTAGTACTTTAAAGGCTCTATCTAATTTTTCACTTAAATTATCAAACATAGTATTACAATTTTCAAGAATGCGAATTTAATGAATTTATACGAATTTTGCGAATCTGTATTCAGAAAGAGCATTGCAAGTCAAATGTCGCTATCTTCAAATTTCTCCAGACTAATTAAACTAAAAAATCTGTGAAGGAACCTTCACAGATTTAAATTCAATAAATACTAAAATATATAATTTATTTTTTCTTTCTACACTTCAATAAACTCTGGCTTACACCAATGCGATCAATTTGTTCTACCACTTCAAAACCTGCTTTATCAACACATTTCAAGAAAACATCGGAATGATACATCTGACTATTCCCGTTAGCTATCGCGGTAAAATACAAAGATGTTTGTTGCAATGAAAATGCTGCAGCTTCAAAACGTTGGCGATCCCAGAAAGGTTCAAGAATAAAGACAAAGCCGTCATCGTTAATGGCTTCGTGACAACGATCAAGTATAGAAATAATTTCTTTTTCAGAAAAGCAATCCAAAAATTGACTCATCCAAATGGCATCATAACCTTTCGGAAGTTTTTGATTTTCATCTAAAATATTTGTTCCGTGAAAAGAAAGACGATCGGATAACCCATGCTTTTCAATATTTGCGATTGCCATATTCACTTGACCGGGAAGATCCACGATCGTTACATGAACATCCTTATCGTATTTCGCGCAAGCGATAGACCATTTCCCGGTATTTCCACCGATGTCTAATAATTTTTTAGGTTTATTTTTGAAAACCAAAGGCAATACCAAAGGAAATGCATCATCAGAATAATAATGATCAAAACCGAACCATGATTTCTGAACATATCCAGGAAGGTGTGCTAACGCTTCGTATACGGTCTTCCATTCACCAAATACTTTTAACCCTTCAGGTTTTTCATTCTTAATTGAATCTTCTAAATTGTATAATCCTTTGTAACAAACATCCTGAACAAAATCCATATTTACTCTGGTCATTTTATCATTCAAAATGAAATGACCTGTTTTTGTGAGCAAATATTTATTTTCGTTAACCAAAACGATCCCACTTCCTAATCCTGATTCAAGAAGAACTCTAACACCATAATGGGGCAATTTAACTTTGGCAACAATATCTTCTAAAGTAATTCCATTTTTACCGGAATCTTCGATTGCTTGCATTATTCCGCTATCGCGTAAAACCCTTGTTGCTTGAAAAACCATTGGAGCATGCGCGATCCATTGTGCGTATTCAATTGCTTCTAAGGCTGTTTTTTTCTCTTTCTTAAAAAAATCCATACTCATAATTTTCGTGTTTTGGCAAAGATATGATTTGAATTTAAATTATAAACTTTTAAGTGTCTTTTTCTAAATATTCTAAAATAATATATTAGGTCATATGAAATTTAATATTTTTTCATATTAAATGTGAAGACCTATTATAATGAGTTGTTGTAAAAGAATACTTTACAAAAAAATGTAACTATTAAAACATTCCTAAATGACCATATTGCGATCAAAAAAGACAGCAGAGAATATTATGCGGAATGTTAACGAATATTACTTGAGGTCAAACAAATTATTTACGGAAACCG
>JAPLDC010000416.1 GCA_026391935.1 Bacteroidota bacterium
AGATTTGTTTTTTTGGTGAACGGCGAAACGGTATATTTTATTGTCTTTTAGTTCCAATTCAAAATCAATTTTTTTGAAAATATAGTTAATTAATTTCGCCTCAACTTTCGTTTTAATTATTAATTTTTGCGGGGCGTATAGATTATCTCCGTATGAAAAAGTTGATGTGTGTTTTGCTTTTGTGAAAAGATAAAAAGGAGCAATAAAGTCTTGGAAAAATTGAACAGCTTTATTGTTAAAATGGATTAATGGAACATTGTCCTCTATCACAATTGTTTCATAATATCCTAGCAGTTGCCTGTAGGCCGCTAAATAAAAACTGAATAAAAGTGATCTTTTGTCCCCTTCAAAATCTGTAAAATATAACATCACGCCATCGTTGATGAAATAGGCATACGATTTACTTTCGTCACAATAAATATAAGTTCTGTTCCATGCATCTGTAAGTACCTCCCAATGGATTTGGTTTGAACTATTTTCTTTTTGAAAGCTGATCTTTTGTCCTGGTAAAAAAGAAAAGCCCATTATCAGTAATTCATTTACCTGCACATTACTGATAAAAGTTCCTTCTTTAGGAACTTCTGAAACCCTTAATGATCTTTCATTTCCTTTTCGTTCGATGAAATACGAAATAGGATATTCTATTGTTTTTGCTCCAATAGTTGGTGTCGTTTGTAATTGAAAATGTATATGCGGTTCGGGCGAACGGCCAGAATTGCCACATGTTGCAAGGAATGTTCCTTTAGTGATATATTGCCCGATAAATACATTGAATGAGTCTTTTTTGACGTGACTGATCTGTGAGAATAATCCATTCAAGTGATTTAGGATGACTGTGTTTCCCCAGTTTTGATCTGTATTAACTTCTCCAACATCATTTTCTTCAACTGTATTGATGATGTCATAAACATAACCATCGTAAGGAGAAAATATTTCCTTATTATAACAGTAAAAATATTCTCTTGAAAAATCTCTCACATTTGCCGGCTCACGATATGTATTCGATTTTGAATCCACAATTACAAAATCCAGTGCCTTGCTCCAGTCTCCCAAATGCGTGATCTTTCCATCATAACCTTGACTTACGTTCCATTCACCTGAAAATGGTAATGCAATTTTTAAAAGATGTTCATTTTTAAATCGCTGAATGGAATTAAGGTATTTGTAAATTGTTTTTTCAGCAGAAAAATATTGAAGTGTTACAACCTGTAGGTATTTATGTAACCATCTTTGGTTCAATGAAAAAAGAAAAGCGGTGCAAACAACGCTAAACGAAAGTGAATAAGCCTTTAATTGAAATACGGCTAGTATTTTTCCAAAGGAGAGCAATACCAGCATTAGTAAAGGGGTGAGAATCAAAATAGTTAAATAGCTGTATGTATTCGGGATGATAAAAAAACAGCCAATGGCAATAGCCAGGAAAATGTAGTTAGCACCTTGTAAATAGTAATTTAAGTCATTTACGTCTGCACCAAACAGCGAATAAAAAAAATAGGCTGATGCAAAACCAATTACACTCAGTGAAAATGCGATACGTGAAAAATAAAGTAATCCAAAGGCAAGCAGCATTCCACCCATAACACTACTTTGGAAAAAAGTACCTGCAAGCGTTTTGAAATAAATTAGTGCGAATGAAAAGATCGGAAGGTTATCGAATGAATGAATGAAAAGAAAAAATTGGGAGGATTGATTACGAGTTAGTTCATTAATTGTGTATATATGAGACTCGTCCAAATGGATATTAGAGAAATTTGCGGCAGCGAGTGAAACAATCCAATAGGTTATTATAAAAGGGAAAGATAAGAATGGCAAATTGTAAACAGCAAAAATACCTTTCAGCCAAACAGTGATCAATAATAAACTTAGTATACCTGTAATAAATAAAACAACAAATGTTGAATTGAATGAATATTCGTAACCCATTGCAAGACCTAGAAACAGAGCATTAAATCCGAAAATTCCTTTTTGAATCTCTTCTCTGTTAAATCCAATTACAAATGCAAAAATATTTATCAGGACAATGGCTAGGAAACCGAATAAGCCGACAATAGGAGTGAAAAATGTTACGATCAGAATTATGAAAGCAAACACATTATCAAGAGAAAACAACATCAAACTATAGCTATTCAAAATACATTGAAGCCAATAATTTGTCTTTATTTTTTCGAGTAGATTATCCAAAATTCTTTATTAAGATTTCATTTAATAATTGTAGACTCATTTTATCTATAAAGGTTTAATCTTGATAAAGATTAGGGTGTAAATTTAAAAATTTATTTTGAGCAATAATAATTAATAATCAATTGTCTAGAGCAATATGATATATCTAAAAAGCTTTCTATACACCTCGAATAATCGCTTATTTACCTATTATATTGCCCTTCCAATAAATTTTTAAATTAAATCTATGTTATATATTGAAAATGGTTAATAGTAATGAATAAATTTGTAATAAATACTTATCTTTATGAGGGTAATTTCTATTGCTTTTTTGTATTTAAAGAAGCATTAAACCTTTATAAGAATTAATCGTCTAACTCTCTATGGGATCAACAGTCAATTTAAAAAATAAAATTAAGGAAGCTAATTTACAGAAGCTGAAGGAGCAATCGGTATTCAAGAATTTCGTGAATTGGTTTGAGATACCTGCCTATAATCATTACAGATCCGTTGCTTTTTTTAATTATATCTATGGTATCGAAATTACAACTGTGGAGTTGAATGGTTTCGCAATGGGCTTTTTTCCTGCCGATAAAGGTATTGGAGGAGCGATTGTTACCGGTCATGGCTGTGTTCCTAGTGAAGTAGGACCTCTTATTTATTTGAATGGCGGCCATGACTTAAATACTGTTTTGTCGAAAGTAAACGATGCAGGCGGCCGTGTTGTGATGGAAAAAACTTTTTTAAGTGAAACAGCGGGCTATTTCGCACTATTCATTGATTCTGAAGGAAACCGCTTAGCGCTACATTCTAAATATTAAGAAATTTACAATTTGAGATTCGTTAATTTGTAATTGAAATAAGGCATTTACGATTAGCGAGATTCTTTTCAAAAGATACCGCATTAAATAAAAACTGAAATTGATACATTTTCAAATTAACAGATTTTTAAATTGGATTTATGAACTCAAAGCATTATAATATCAATCAGTTAAGAATAGATTTGTGGAATGAGCTGAAAGAAAAAACAAGCCATATTACACGTATTCAGCAGCATGAAACATTTCCAATTCGTTTGAAAGAATTAAACGAGGTGTTGCAAAATTTACTAAGCATCGAACAGTATTTTTCTTTTCCAGGTGCTCCTCTCGTTCGTAAGACAATTCTTTCTGTTGAAAAGGGAGAATTTAAAGCTGTTAGTAATCAGGTCGCTGAGATCGTTTATTTATTAGTGAGTGATAATTACAGGACACATCCGGAAGTTTTGTCTGAGAAATTCAATGGTAGTTATAGTACGGATGGTAATAAAGAAAAACTTTCAAGCGGCTCCAAAAAAAATTATTTTGAAGTCTTATATGTTGAAGATCTTTCTTCAAAAGAAGAAGATATCATTAAAAATAAATTTAAAGAACTGATAAACCCGCATGGCACATTAACGTATGATGTCGTGGTGCAACGTTCTTTTCAGGATGCACTTATTTGTCTTTTTTTTAATTACAATATTCAGGCAGCATGTATCCGTTATGCCCCTTTGCATATTTCAACGAATATCACCAAACTCATAAAGCCATTTATTCAGAATGTTTTAAAGATCGATCTTAAGGGCGTTTCTGATTCAGATCTGGGTCCACTTTTAGGGAAATATATTCATCAATTCCGGCCGGAATTAGACATCTATTATATAACTGATACTTCATTGACTCATTTGGAAGATTCAACCCTTAAGGCTTTCAGACGAATATTTTATCGTATGGAAGATCTGCAGGAACTCCATTTGACAATTATCAGTGGAATCAATGAACGGTTTGAAACACCTTTTTATACTGCATTAACGGAGTATAGTAAAAAACCTACCTCTGTTTTTCATGCCATGCCGATCTCAAGAGGTAACTCAGTTTTTAAGTCGCGATGGATCACCGATTTTGGAGAATTTTATGGAAGAAATGTTTTTTTAGCGGAAACTTCTGCTACCAATGGAGGCCTCGATTCTCTTTTGCAACCTAAAGGACCCTTAAAAAGGGCACAGGAAAAAGCTGCTAAAGCTTATGGTGCGGAACATACATTTTTTGTTACTAATGGAACTTCTACTGCAAATAAAATTGTACAGCAAGCATTGATCAAACCCGGTGATGTTGTATTGGTTGACAGAGATTGTCATAAGTCGCATCATTACGGATTAGTATTGGCCGGAGCATTTCCTGCCTATTTGGATTCGTATCCGATTCAGGAATATTCAATGTATGGAGCGGTTCCATTAAAAATAATTAAAGACAGATTGATCTCTTTGAGTAAAGCAGGGAGATTGGATAAAGTGAAAATGTTGTTACTCACTAATTGTACTTTTGACGGACTGGTTTACAATGTTGAAAAAGTAATGGAAGAAGTGTTGGCCATTAAACCGGATATGGTTTTTTTATGGGACGAAGCTTGGTTTGCATTTGCTAGTTTTACATATACATACAAACAAAGAACGGGTATGTATGTTGCACAGAAACTATTTAATAAATACAGAAGCAAAGAATATAAAAAGAAATACAAAGAGCATCTTGCGGGGTTGAAACCCGGTGAACTGCCAACAATGCCCGATCCTGAAAAAGTGAAGATCAGAGTATACGCTACTCAAAGTACACATAAAACACTGTCTAGTTTCCGTCAAGGATCAATGATTCAGGTGTGGGATGAGGAATACAGCAGACGAGTTGCTGATAATTTTCAGGAATCGTATATGACGCATACAACCACTTCTCCTAATTATCAAATATTGGCTTCCCTTGATGCTGGTCGCAGACAGGTGGAATTAGAAGGTTACGAGCTGGTTGAAAAAAGTATTGAGATGGCAATGATTCTGCGATCAAAAGTGCAGGATCATCCGAAATTAAGTAAGTATTTTCATGTGCTCACGGTTAAAGATCTTATTCCCAATGCGTATCGTCAATGTGGTTTAAGTGAATATTATACCGAAGAAGATGGTTGGGACAGGATGGAAGAAGCTTGGGAGAAAGATGAATTTGTTTTGGATCCTACAAAAGTGACGCTTTCAGTTGGAAAAGCTGGTATAACAGGGGATGCATTTAAGAATAGTTACCTGATGGATCGATTCAATATTCAGGTGAATAAAACTTCGCGCAACACGGTTTTGTTAATGACAAATATTGGTACGACACGTGGTAGTGTTACTTTTTTGATCAATGCCTTACTGCAGATCGCTGATGAATTGGATGAAAGTAATCGGTCATTAAATAAAAGAGAGTCTGAGATTTCTAAAAAACATATTCAATCACTGATTCACGATGTACCCCCTTTGCCAGATTTTAGTTATTTTCATCGCTCTTTTCAAGCATCTCCGGGAGTTCCCGGAGGTAATATTCGCGAAGCTTTTTTCTTAGCTTATGAAGAAGATCTTTGTGAATATATTTTATTGAAAGATTGTATAAATGAATTGAAAAAAAATAAAGAGTTAGTGTCTACTTCCTTCGTAATTCCCTACCCTCCAGGGTTTCCAATATTGGTACCCGGACAAGTTGTTAGTGAGGAGATCATTCGTTTTATGATCGCATTGGATGTAAAAGAAATTCACGGTTATCGTGCAGAACTGGGATTAAAAGTATTTACAGTAGAAGCGTTGAATCGTAAGAATACAATTTCAGCTATGGGCGCGATGCATGCAATGCAAATAGCTGAGAGTAAAACTAAATCGAAAAAGTAGAATATAGAATAATCTTTACAATTCCATAAATGACTCAGTGGAACTTTGTAAGTAATAGGAATGACAAAAAAATTGATGATCATGGAAAAACCATTAAAAGGAATTGCGGAAATAAAGCAATATTTTAAATCAAATAAAACACCAATCTATTTTATCAGCGCAACAAATTTTAATTTATTGGGTATTGATGAGTGGATCAGTAATTTTAAATACATCAGTCATATCGATTGTTTTGAAGGACTTCATCCGAGTTTATTTTCCCCTGTAGAAGAAGTTCCTCATGAAGAATTTCAAAGTATAGAAGATATAAATAATTATTTATTACAACACCCCGAAGTAATTTCTTTTATCAAATCCCGAAGTGTGAATGGTGATCTGGGAAAAGCATTGTTTTTAATGTTCAATGAAAAAACAGAGGAGCTTGCAAAGACTCTTGGCTTAGATGTATGTTTTCCATCTGCTACACTTAGAACTTTTTTAGATAATAAAGTAAATACAAACAGGATTGCTGAAAAGGCCGGTGTAGCATGTGTTCCATATGTATTGTCACCGGTCGAAGATTACGCACATTTATGCAAAGTGTCTGAAAAATTAGGAAAAAATCTTGTTATACAAACTCCTTTCGGAGATTCTGGACATACCACTTTTTTTATTTCCAATGAAGAGGAATTTGAAATTCATAAAGAAGAAATAGTAAAAGAGAAAGAAGTGAAGATCATGAAACGCATCAATTGTTATGGCACTGCTATAGAAGGATGCGTTACAAAATATGGAACATTGGTTGCGCCATTAATGACTGAATTGGTTGGATTTCAGGAATTAACTCCCTACAAAGGTGGTTGGTGCGGAAATGAAATTTATGGGAATGCATTCACTGCGGACATAAGAGAAAAAGCAAAAAAATATACACAACAATTTGGTGATCAACTTCGCAAAGAAGGATATAAAGGTTATTTTGAACTTGATTTCTTAATTGATAAAGACAATGGTGAAATTTATTTAGGCGAGTTAAATCCTAGAATTTCCGGTGTAAGTTCATTGACAAATCATTCGAAATTTGCGATGACAGATGTACCACTTTTTTTATTCCATATGTTGGAATGGTTAGATGTGCCCTATGAAATAAATGTTCAGGAGTTAACAGATCGTTGGGCAAAGGCTGAAAATATGGACAGTTGGAGTCAGCTTGTAATTAAACATACTCGAAAAACTTTAGAACTAGTGACACAGGCTCCTGCTTCCGGAATATGGGAAATGCAGAAAAGCGGAAAAATAAAATTTAAGAAAATGGATGCGCACAGGCAATCTGTGGTGGGTGATAATGAAGCATTTTATTTGCAAATAACACAAAAGGACGGTTACTTTTATGAAGGCGCCGATCTTGGGATTCTTGTTCTAAGGGGACGCTTGATGTCGGATGATTTTCAACTTTCTGACCGTGGTAAACGATGGATAAAGGCATTGAGAGCTCACTACAGAGCTGATATAATTGATCCCGGTTTATTGGATGAAAGTGAATTATATGAAGCCGACGGTTTTAAGATGTTGTAAAACTTGTTGGAATGTTTCTATTCCTTGAAAAAATTATCGTTAAAATTTCTTAACGAATCTTTCTTTTACGAATAGTGCCAGATAGCAAACTACACTTGCGATAAGTATGACTCCTAAAAAATATAGAAGCAATTGATAAGGTGATGAAACCGTTTTATAGATTTCCGTTGCTGTATTCCCAATTAGTATCCATTGTAAAATGTAAATGATTGTTACATTTTTCCCCAACCATTTTACATATTTTATTAAAATAAATTTTCCTGTTTTTCGGTTGATTTCATTTATAAAATAGCTGTAGAAACTTAAGAATAGAATAACCCATAATACGAATATTAATCCGTGGTGATAGTATAATTGTAATTCTGCAGAATGATGGACTGCATATTTAATTGTAAATGCTAGAAATACGATGAACAGTATTCCAATCAATAGTTTGATTTTTTTTTCAAATAAAAATGTAAGATTTATTTGTTGTTTCAATTGGTAAAAAGCAATTCCTGCTAAAGGATATGCTAACCATGGAAACAGAGGGAAATAGGACCACCAGCAAGAGCCATAAAAAAAAGCGGAAATGTATTTCAGGAAAAGATCAGAGGGAATGTATTTTATAAGAAAATGTCCGAGAAATGCAGAAAGAATAATGGAACCGATAACAAATATCAAACTTTTGTCGATTGCTTTTTTTATTATCGCAATAAAAATAATGCTGAGACCGGCAAATTGTAAAATATCTACGCCGAAAATATAGGGAAATAAATCAACTTGTAATATTCCTTTATTTACCGAAATAATCAGGTTTAAATTTAAAGCTAGGTTTAAAAGCATTCCCAGTAAAATAATTTTTGCCCCTCTTGCTATTAATTGTTGAGATGTTTTTTTTGATGAGGCTATAAAGTAACCAAATAATACCATGAATAATGGTGCTACAGGTGGGCCGCCAAGAAAAAGTAAAATCTTTCCAATTTCGCCTGAGGAGATTCCTTGGGTAGCAAACAATTCAATAATGTGCACTTGAATCATCAAAAGCACTGCAATTCCCTTTAATAGATCAGCTGTTTGATTTCTGTGCTTCATTGTTTAGTTACTAATGATTGAGAAAGTATGGCAAATTAAGAAACTAATATACAGAATATTGCGTGTTTTTCACATTATTTTCACTCGAATGAAATACCGTTAGATTTGGTTTATCTTGATACGTTTGTATCTGAAGCAGGACTATTGTTTATATCCTTTCCAAATAAGGTTTTTAGATTATTATGACTGCAGAATCTCTCTAAAAACACAGAAATGAAATGTATGAGTTTTATCAGGTCCTGAATCATTGTTAATAAATGACATTTTGTTTACATTCGCTAAGTTTCAAATAGAATACCTTCTGTTATAACATAGTTTAAAGTATAATTATTTACAAATAAAATCTTGCAAAATGACAAAAACAATTTTAACTGATCTTGATATTGCACAAAATGCAACTATCAAACACATTAATGAAATAGCCAGCAAGTTAGGTATTGCTGTAGATGACCTTGAACATTTTGGAAAGTACAAAGCAAAACTTCCTTTATCACTTATCGATGAAGAGAAAATAAAGAAACATAAATTAGTATTAGTAACAGCAATTAGTCCAACTCCTGCAGGTGAAGGTAAAACAACCACTTC
>JAPLDC010000447.1 GCA_026391935.1 Bacteroidota bacterium
AAACGGACATTACTAAAGTAAATGGTCTTAAACTTTCTAAAGTTAAATAAATGAATAACAACAGGAATAGCGATTGCTGAAAGTGCAAATAGAAATGCAGGGTAGGTAAAGCTCATCAAAGCCCAAAGATAATAAATTTATGATATAATTGAGAGTTTTTGTTTCGTTCCTATTTAAATACAAAACTGTTTTTTTTGCTTAATAATCTAAATAGGCTTGATATAAGGTTTGCAAATAAGATTTTGCCTGGGTCAAAATGGTATCGTTAAGTATTTTTTGAGTTTTGGGTTGAATTGTGTTCACTGATTTTGTGGTATAAGTAAAGACAATATTTTGTTGTGGTGTGATCCATCCTAAAACATTTTCGTTAGAATAATAGGCGAATTCTTGAGTTTCCGGATTAAACACATCTTTGCTCCAAACAAAATCGGAATGGTCCATATGCAATTGTTCCAATAAAGTTGCGGCGATATCATTTTGGTTACAGATCTTATTTACTGTTTTACCTCTAAGGCTGTCGAGCAAAGCTCCCCCAGTTATTAATGCTGAAATCCTCCTGCCTTCGGGCATATTCATATCTCTGTTTTTTGGTAAACGATGTCCATGATCAGCTACCAAAATAAAGATCGTGTTCTTATACCAAGCTTGTTTTTTTGCATTTTCAAAATACTTAAACAAACAATCATCAGAATAGTAAGCTGCTTTTTTGAATCGTTCCGACTCTTCTGATCCATTAAAAGGTGTATTCATGGTGACCTCAAAAGGTTCATGCGAACTCAGTGTCAGCACTACTGAACAGAAAGGTTCCTTTTCATTCTTTAGACCGTCCAATTGCTTTTCGAAAACAAATTCATCATGTGCTCCCCACTTGCTGTTCAATTGATCTTTCCGAAAATCTTTTTTGTCTATTATCTTTTCAAAATTTGAATTCAGTAAATACGATTTCATATTTGCAAATTCAATCTCTCCGCCATAATAAAATGAAAATTGATACCCTTTTTTTGCAAGTTCAATAGAAATAGAAGGAAGCTTTTCTGATTTACTTGGAGTTGTTATAATTGAATTATTCGGTTGTGCAGGAAACCCGCTAAAAATTGAGACCAGTCCTTGTTCTGTTCGAAATCCGCTACCATACATTTGGGTGAATAGTAAACCGTCTTTCGAAATTTCGTCAAAATGAGGGGTAACGTTTTCTTCTCCACCCAGTCTTTTGATTATGTCGGCCGTCCAACTTTCAAGAACAATAAATACAATATTCGGTTTGGTGATCTTTAGAATATTCGGAGTTTTTTCCGAAGAAGTTTTGAAAAGTCCGGCAGTAATTTTTTTCGCATTTTTTATATCAGAATAGGCATAGGGATTACGTTCATCTCCAGCTTCAATAATACTATGAGCTAAATACCAAATATTATTCGTTGCAATCATATTATTTACCTGAATATTCGAATAGTAGGAGGAACTTTCATTGATTGGTGATAACTGGATACCGCCTCTTGCAGCAGTAAATAAAAACACAGGAATAATTAACAACTCTATTACAAGTTTCTTTGAATTTTTATTTGTGGAAGGATTGTTTTTTATAAATTTATTATAAAAAACAATTCCTATAAATGAAAAGAAAATAAACAACGAGATTAAGGATGTGACCTGCCAAAAGGATATAAATGTCAATGCTTCCTTTGGATATAGCATATATTTTAATGCCCTGGAATTCAATAATGTTCCCCATTCTCTAAATATTTTGATATTCGCAATGCTCAATAATGAAACAAATATTATTGCCAAGTAATTATAAAAATTACCAATGCGATTTAATCTTTCGTGATTAAAAAATTGTTGTAGAATATTTAAGACAAACGGAATAAAAACGAGTAAACATGACATTGACAGGTCAAGTCTTAAGCCATAAAAAAACGCTAAACTTGTTTCTGCCCATCCGCCTTTTGGAATGTCATTGTGGTTAAATAAAACGAAGAATAATCTAAAAACTGCAAAAAAGAGAAGCCAAAAAAAGATGTACTTTATTAAATGGTGAATTTTAAAATTTTTAAAAGTCATAAAAGGATACAATTTTGTGGCAAATTCGCGGATAAAGGTAGTTAAATTATATGCTGCCCTTCCTTACAAAACTGTTAAAATTCATTAATTAAATGACTGAGAAAAAGCTCAAAACTTTTCGAAGACTCCTAGTCCAAACAGCGCAAAATCATATTTTACAGGATCTTTGCTATCTAATTTCCGTAGGTTGGTCGTTAATTCTATTACCGCTTTCCAATCATTTTGTGTCCTATTTAGTAATCCTAATTTTCGAGCAACATTTCCCGAATGTACATCAAGCGGGCACATCAAATAGGAGGGAAGCAATTTAGAATTCCATATTCCGAAATCTACACCTCGTTTATCTTTTCTAACCATCCACCTTAAATACATGCAGAGTCGTTTTGATGAAGAGTTTGCATCAGGACTAGATACATGCTTTCTTGTCCTGCCTGGATGATCGATAGAAAAAAATATCTTTCTAAAATTCATTATTGCAGTTAAAGAAAAATCTGATGATTGTTCATTGTCTGTTTTCAAAGGAAGGAATGTATTTTCTAAACCTCCATGATTTTTGTAAATATTCTTCAAGGACTTTATAAAAAACGCAGCATCCTCTCCATTGAAGGTTCGATGAACAAAATTATTAAAGGAATTTATTTCTTTTTGTTTTGCATGCATAATAAAATCACAGGGGCTATTTCCCATTATTTTCATCATTTTATTCGCATTGTTAATTATAGTAACTCTTTGTCCCCAAGCAATTGTAGCAGCTAGAAACCCTGCAATCTCAATATCCTCTTTTATACTGAACTGATGTGGAATAGAAATGGGATCACTATCAATAAAATCAGGACGATTATATATATCATATTTTTCATCCAGAAAATCTTTGAGGTTATCAATCATACTTAATTTTGTGATTTACTGCACGCTTATAAAAGTGCAGGCAACATCATTGGATTCATTATTCAATTTTTTTCAACCTACATTCAAAAATAAATTTCTTCCTGCATTTTTAGTGATCGGTTTATATGCTAAAATTATTGCAGTAACAATTGCTCCAAATGCAGGCATTGCTCTTAAAAAACCTAGTTCTATAGGCCCTACATGTAATATTTTTACAGCAAAAGCTGGAAGCATTGCAACTGCCCCACCAAATAAAACAGCAAAAAGATCCAAGGAAAGTGCACCTAGAATCAATTGATTACTAAAAACAAATTTTATCCCAACAGCTAAACTTTGTCTGAGTGTTTCTTTTTTCTGCTTAATAGGGATAGGTTTCGATACAATAAAAACAAAAGAAAGAATGGAAAGTATTATAAAAACAATATCAACAGTATAAGCGGCAGAAAAGCTGATAGCGCAAATAATTCCAGCAATGGCAGGCCCTACAACAGCACCAACATGCAAAACACTACTTTACCAAGTAGCTGAATTTTAATAAAGTTCTCGTGGGACTATTTGTGACATAAAAGCTGGAAATGCTGCTGAAATAAAACCACGCACAATCCCAATAAATCCAAATACAAAATAAATCGGAAGAGTACCATAATTTTTAAGAACGGTGGAAGTATCTAATGAAAAATAGAGTAGGGCGGATGTTGACAGAATAAGAAAGGAAATTGAAACAAGAATTATACGTTTGCGACTCACAATATCGGCAACATGTCCTGAAAAAAGTGAAACGATGATGAATGGAATAGCCTCCGATAACCCTATCATTCCCAATGCTAATTCATCCTTAGTGATATCATAAATTTGCCAGCCAACGATCACACTTTGCATTTGAATTGCAAGTGTTAAAAAGAACCGTGTATTTAAAAAAAATAAAAATTCTTTTATCCGCAAAGCGGCAAAAGGGTCGTGTTTTGGAATTGTTGTCTGCATATCTTTCTCATCTGCAAATTTATAGTTAATTTTGTGCTAATCATTTATTTAATCTCTTAAATATTCGTCATGAAAAAATCGGTATTATTTATTTTAGCAGCATTTGTAGCGATCACGCTCAATGCCCAAAAAGTTGCTTCTGATAATCTTCCTGCAGCGGTAAACACTTCATTTAAGGCAAAGTTCTCGATTGCAGAGAAAACAACATGGGAAATGGATTATGATAATTATAAAGCCAATTTCACTGTTGGGAAAAGTGAATTCTCTGCTATCTTCGATAAAGACGGAAAATGGTTGGAAACAGATACTTATATGAAATCTACAGAACTACCAAAGGCTGTTCGTGAAACACTTGCTAAAAAATACGGTGAGTTAAGTGCATATAAGATTGATGATTCAGAAAAGGTTGAAACTGAAAAATCTACATTTTACAGATTGGAGATCATTAAAGGAGAAGTGACCTATGAAATTGAAATAAATGAAAAAGGCAATATTTCTAAAGATGAGATCAAAACAGAATCAAAGAATGATTAAGAAAATTTTACGATACAAATAAAAAATGCTCCGGAAATCCGGAGCATTTTTTTTATGCATTATTCTTCTTTTTTACTTCTTTTAGGTTTATTTTCCTTTGGCTTGCTGATTTTAATTTTGATCTCTTGTTTTTCTTTGTCGAAATCAACATCGATAATATCGCCTTCACTAAGGTTAGATTTAATGATCTCTTCAGCCAAAGGATCTTCTAGATATTTCTGAATAGCGCGTTTTAAAGGACGAGCACCAAACTGAATATCGTATCCTTTATCAGAAATATAATCTTTCGCTTCTTCAGAAACTTTAATAGCATATCCTAATCCATGAATTCTTCCATATAAACTATTCAATTCAATGTCAATAATCTTATGGATATCATCACGGGTTAACGAGTTGAAAATAACAACATCATCAATACGATTTAGAAATTCAGGCGCAAATGCTTTTTTCAACGCTCCTTCAATTACACCTTTAGAATGATCTTCTTCAACCTCTTTTTTTGCAGCAGTAGAAAATCCTACTCCTTGCCCGAAATCTTTTAATTGACGGGCTCCGATATTTGAGGTCATGATGATAATCGTGTTTTTAAAATCAATTTTACGACCTAAACTATCTGTCATAATACCATCATCCAATGCTTGCAATAATAAATTGAAAACATCAGGATGTGCTTTTTCTAACTCATCAAGTAAGATAACAGCATATGGACGTCTGCGAACTTTTTCAGTTAATTGACCACCTTCTTCATAACCAACATATCCCGTAGGAGCGCCGATCAAACGTGACACAGCGAATTTCTCCATGTATTCACTCATATCGATACGGATCAATGCATCATCATTATCAAATAAGTATTTAGATAAAATTTTTGCTAATTGTGTTTTACCTACACCTGTAGGGCCTAAGAATATAAATGAACCAATTGG
>JAPLDC010000213.1 GCA_026391935.1 Bacteroidota bacterium
AGATTTCACAGATTTACACGGATTTATTTCTGGTAAATCTGTGTTTTTTTTTGACAACGATCCTTTATTTGTTAGTGGTTGTTTTTAAATAGAAATTTTCTTTTCTTGAAGATAAAGGAAATGCAATGATCTAGCTTTAATGGAATTGTATCACGCTAGAAAAATTAAAAAAATAGTAAAGAAATAAAAACAAAAAGGATTCACATTTTATTAATCTAAATCAAAAATTATTTTGTGTAAATCTGTGAAATCTGTGGTGAAATTATGGTCTCAATATAAAATCACCAACAGCATTTGTGTAATTCAAGAATCCCATTGTTTGCGGAACGGTGCTATGACCGGCATCGGGAATGCGATGGGCTTCTTTGTAGGTTCCATGATAATTGTTGTAAACAACAGCACCATGTGTGTCGATCTTTAAAAAATCATCAGCCTCTCCATGAAACCAGCAGAAAGGTTGTGAAACAGATTTTATTTCTTCACCATTATTAATTTTTAATGTTGTGAAAAAATCTCCTGGCATAGACAAACCTGAGGCATCTTGGATCATCGTTTCTGCGGAAGCAAAAGGTGCTTCTAAAATTAATTTGGAGGGTTTCATGCTATAGTTTTCAGCACTAATTTTTGTCGCAGGGGCAGAGCCCATACTAAAACCGTAGATCACTAATCTGTCGTTTGTGAGTCCCTTATTTTTCAGCCATTTTAATCCAGCATCCACATCAGCATATAATCCATCTTCCGTTGATTTGCCTTCCGACATGCCATAGCCGCGGTAATCGATCATCAATACGCCGAAGCGGTTCTTACTTTTTGTGTTCGCCAATAATTTTGCACGTTGCCAGTAAAAATCCATATGGTCTTTGTTGCCATGACAATACATGATAACGGTGTCGGTAGCAATTTTAGAAATATCTCCAATATAGATCGCATAAATGCTTGTAGGGTTTGATTCACTTGATGATTGTGAAGGTAATGTAAATAAATGCACAAGGGAATCATCAATGTGATAAGAATTATCCAAAATAAAATCCACTTCTCCGGTATAATTATCAAGTTTGTAGGAGTCTAATTTTGAATTATTGAACAAGTTGTCGTCGAGTGTTAGGCAACCAGAGAAGGTTGTTGCAATAATAAAAATAGCTAATATTTTTTTCATTTTTGATTTTTGTTTCCAACTTTACACACCCCTAGCCCCTCTCGAGAGGGGTATGGATTGTTCTCCGTTGTTTATTTTTAGTACTGATTCGTATTTCGTTTTTATTCGTAATTCGTAGGTCAGAATTTTCTTGTTAAACCAATATACACTCCAAATGCACCTTTTGTATTAAGCGGTGTAACGTAATCAACTACCAGTTTTTCGTTTGATATATTCGGAGCAATTATTTTTGCTTCAATATTGAAATTCCACTTTTTCCCGACAAAGCTATGTCCGATCATTGGCATAAAGATCCAGTGATTTTTTTGTTGGAGATCATATTGACGTTTTGATGCAAGCTCAAACCAATTATCTATTCCCACATAAACAAAGTTCTTTCTCTTTCCATATTCCCAGAATGCATTTATTGCCAGCTGTGGATAAAGTTTATGAGCATCTTTATTTTTATAAATGAAATTTAAATTGGGTGAGAAACTAACAGCAGGAAAATAATTCTTTTGTTTTAAAATTTGTTTGGTAGCGCCTAATTCCATTTGAAAATTGCCATAAAGGGCAGAAGTGATGTTGAAGGACGCAAAACCCGTTAAAGTACTGTCGATCCCATAACCGTAATTTGCGCTCAGAAAGGGGATAGGAACCGTTGCCGTTCCATATTTTATTAATGGGCCACCTACTGAAAGATTGGCGGCATGTTGATTTTTGCTCAATGGTTTTACATATCGTGCAGGAGCACATGAATAAATTAAAAAAGCTGAGAATAGGGAAGTGATTAGCAGTCGCATAGATATATTTCTTACTACAAATGTATTCATATTTAATAAAACTCGTAAATTTGTACCCAGAAAATGAGAGATGTTTTTTATACCCTTTTAGTCGTTTGGATCGTTTGGCGAATTATGAATAGTGTCAATTCCGTGCGTACCAAACAATCAGACCGGCCTTCAACTCCTCCGCGCAAGGAAGGTGAAACAACAGTTGATTTTACTCCACCGAAAAAGAGATCTGTTGGGGATAGTGAAGGAGAGTATGTTGACTATGAAGAGATAAAATAATTCATCTAGAACGTTTCGCAATCTTTACACAACTCAATTTCCTTCTTTTTGCCTTTCATAAATTTACGAAGCATTTCTAACCTTAATGGCTTTTGATAAATGGCATATAATTTATCATTTAAAATATTTCCGATAACGCCTTTGGAATTTAAGTCGGCACAGCATACCGTTACATCTCCATTAGGTAATAGAACCAATTGATGCATGAGTAAGCTGCATCCTATTTTGAAACCTTTTTTATTTTTATTTTTCAGTTCTTCAATTTCCACTTCTCCGCCCCAGTTATGTGCATAACGCAATTCGTATCCATTCACCATGTTGAGCAATTTTTTGAATTCTTCGCTCATCCATTTTGTATTTAATTTGTTTTCATATTCCACAAGGGTAATAATTCCGGTTGGAATAGGCTTAGCACTTTTTTTATTCAATTCACAAAAGGTAGTTACGTTCTTTACAAAATCATCCCATTTTGCTCTCAGTCGCATTTCTTCAAATTTTTCCTTGCTGCCACCATCCATACTAAATCGGATATTGTCTAGGATTCCTGATCTGATTAAAATGTTTGAGTTATCTTCATCCAGAATGGTTGCATTTGTAAGTAACGCTATTTTTGGAAAATGTATATTCTTTTCTTTTGCAAAATTCTTGAAGAACTTTATTACATCAAGCATTTCTTCCAGCTTAGGATGCAGTAATACTTCGCCAGCGTTATAAAGGTGGATGGTTTTCAGATTTGAGAAACGATCATCCGTTAATAGATCTTCAAAGAAATGTTTTAATGTTTCGGTACTCATTCTCACTTTCGTTTTTTCGTGGTCGAGTGAGCAGAGTTTACATCTGAGATTGCAGTAACTTACAAATTCGATATTGATCTCAGTAATGGATGATTTTTTGAACAGACGGAATTTGTAAAATAATAAGTAGTCGATGCTATATGAAACACCTTGCAAAAACTCGATGATCTTCCACACAAAAGTGCTTTTGCCAATTTTCTGTGCAAAAAAGTTTTTAACTTCAAAAGAGTTTACTTGTATACCAAACATGCTAGATTCAATTCAGATGCAAGAATAGCAAGTATTTATGATAAAAAAGATGATTAATATCATTTAAGGAAGGCTTATTCCTTCGTCATTTTTCGCATCAACTTGTAAAAAAGTTTAGGGAAATAGTGTTTAACATACACCGAAAATATTTCATATTTTCCAACATATTTATGGTCACGATCATTTTTTACAGCCTTCATGATACCTTTTGCACAATCCGCTGCTGACATGCCTTTTTCCTGAGCATCACTTTTTATCCCGTAAGCAGATCCATCTTCTCTTAAAAGTTTTGTGCTTACATCTGTATTGATAAAACCAGGGGTGGCAATCAATACGGAGATATTGTCTTTGTATAATTCTTGTCGCAGTGATTCGAAATAACCGAACAGAGCATGTTTTGAAGCTGAGTAGGTGGAGTAGAGTGGTAGTCCGTATTTCCCCATGATACTGGTTACAACAACCAGTTTTCCACTTTTTTGTTTTTGCATTACTTTGGCAACAGCTTTCGTTAAATTGATGGTGCCAAAAAAATTCACTTCCATTATTCTTCTGTCGATAGAAGTAGGCGTATTTAGTGCTTTGGTGCGATGGCCCATTCCACTATTGTTGATCAGCACATCAATTTTACCAAATCGTTGAATCACCATTTCAACTTTTTCTTCAATATTTTCGGTGTATTCCAGGTCAAGAGGAAGAATAAAATAATTTTGAGAATCGATAGAGCATTTGGCGGCAACACGTTTTAATTCATCTTCTCTTCTGGCTGACAAAACAATTTTGGCTCCTTCTTTAGCAGCTATGTATGCTAATTCTTCACCTATTCCTGATGATGCACCCGAGATCCAGATTATTTTATTTTGTAGTTCCATTCGTTATTGTCAAATTTTCAAATTGACACTTTTTCAAATTATTTTTTATTCTTATCCTGAAAATCCAAAGATGTGACACCAATGAATTTTAAAAATTTCTTAGCATTTATTTTTAATGTTTCTTTGATCTCGGTAATGGCTGTTTTTGCCATGCCTTCATCCGGCCTGGTTTTAAAGCGTGAATCACGGTATACAAAATCTTTTCCGGCAGGAGTATAATAATAGCAATAAAAAGATTTACGACTTTCGTGTTCAGGTATATTGATCTTTGCATACCCATGATAGGACGTTTCATCGGTTACCATTATTGCAGCCTGATTAAAATAAGGCATTACTTTGGAGATACAGTTTTTTACATCTTTATCCCAAAATTCGAGAGCTCCGCCATATTCATCTTTCCAGTTTTTATTTAAATAAATAAGAAGATTTATTCTGCGGTGTAATTTTTCGGCAGTATTCATATTTACATCCACGTGAACATCTACAAAACTCCCCGGTCCGCCTTGATGCACGCCTGACCCTAATGAATCGTATGTAGAACTTAATCCTTCAATTCCGGTCACCTTGCTGATCCATTCATACATTTCAGGTGAATTTAAAAAATCACGAAGTGCATTGAATTGTGGATGATATCTATCTAAATGATATTCTTCGGATTTATTTTCATTGATGCTTTTGCGTTTTACATTCAGGGTATCCAATTTCGGAAAGTTCTCGAATAGCGTATTCGCAACATCATTTTGTAAAAAGTTGGGCAATGCAATATGTTTGCAGGGTGCTGCAGTTTCAAATTGTTTGCGCAACTCCTGAATCTTTATTTCACTTAAATAATCTGTATTTATAAGGTTTTTCATTGTTTCAGTTCGTTTTTGATATTATGCAATTCAGTGCAAGACTTTCAGTTTCTAAAAATATTTTTTTTATGACGCGTTAATTTGTCATTTGTTAGAAAGAATTTTATTCTTTCATTATCCAACCTATGCAATCCAGTGCATAATGGTTTAGTACTTATAATTTATTGCTTTATGTCATAGAATTTCGCTTCTCGATCATTTAAAACAGTCCGACAATTAATTTTATTTATGTCAGGTTCATTTTTTGTCTGTTTCTTGAAGGATAAGCACTTCCTATACAAAAATACGTAAATATTGCTGATTTTATCATCCCTTTTTGGTCTAAAAGGGTCATTATTTAACAGTTTTTAGAAAAAAGAAATCGATAAATAAATGGCTTTTTAACTTATATTTGTGAACTAAGTATATCATTGGTATTCAAAAGCAATTCGTATAAAAAGAGCTTTTGTAAAGCCGGTACATAAAAACAAACAAATTCGTTTACTATGAAAAATACCCTTTTAAAATCACTTTTGCCAATCGCGGCCGGTTTTATAATTTTTATCGTTCTCACTTTTGGTTATTTAACACCTTTGACAAAAGGAAAAGTGATCGTTCAAAGCGATATGATCCAGAATAAAGGAATGTCAAAAGAAATTATTGATCATAGAAAAAAATATGGCGATGAACCTTTATGGACAAACTCTATGTTTGGTGGAATGCCAGCTTACCAGATCGCGGTTTCCTATCCTTCCAATCTGATTACTCCCTTGCGGAATGCATTTTTCTTGGGATTTCAAACACCTGCTAATATGGTGTTTTCATATATGATGGGATTTTTTATTTTATTGCTTGTGTTAAAAGTTGACAAATGGTTAAGTATTGTTGGTGCAATTGGTTTTGGTTTCTCTGCCTTCTTTTTTCTCATTATTGATGCGGGGCACAATACACAGGCATTGGCGATTGCTTATATGGCACCGGTATTTGCCGGAGCGATACTGGTTTGCAGAGGTAGATATTTATTAGGAGGTGCCTTAACTGCATTATTTTTTGCATTGGAATTAGTTTGTAACCACCCTCAGATAGGATATTACCTGGTCTTGTTCCTATTTATCTACGTGGCTTTCGAGTGGTTTGCACGATTTAAACAGAAAGAGTATAAAGAAATTTTGAAAGGATTTGCTGTATTTGCAGTTGCAGGAATATTAGCGGTAGGTTGCAATGTTACCAATCTTTGGAGTACCTATGATTATTCCAAATCTACAATTCGTGGACCATCTGAATTAACATCTTCTAAAGGTGCCACAAATCAAACATCAGGATTGGACAAGGATTATGCTACTCAATGGAGTTTAGGTAAAGCAGAAACAATGACACTGATGATTCCCGGATTTAAAGGTCGCTCCTCCAGTTTAGCGATCGGTGAAAATAAGAACGCCTTAAAAGATGTAGATCCGCAAATGAAAGAAAATATTTCAAACTTCCGTCAATATTGGGGTGACCAACCATTTACGGAAGCTCCATATTCGGGAGCGATCGTAGTGTTTTTATTTGTGTTGGGTTTGTTCATCGTGCAAGGAAGGTTGAAATGGGTATTATTAACAGCGACTATTCTTTCCATCACTTTGGCGTGGGGACATAATATGATGTGGTTAACCAGTTTGTTTTTAGATTATTTTCCGGGCTATAACAAGTTCAGAGCGGTAACAATGATACTGGTAATTGCAGAACTTGCAATTCCATTACTTGCCATATTGGCTGTAGATAAAATAATTAAAACACCTGATATTTTCAAGCAGAAAATTAAATTGAAATTCGGAGGAAAAGAGATCAGTTTTCAAAACGCATTCATTGCATCGTTTGCTATGACCGGAGGATTGTCACTTCTTTTTTATTTATTTCCAACTGTTTTATCAAACTTCTCCTGGGTAAAAGATGCTGAATATTTTGACCAGATCGCGAAAAGTAATGGGGCAGATATTGCGCAGAAATTCATCGACAATGTTGAGATCGCACGTGTTGCACTTTTCAAATCGGATGCTATCCGGAGTTTCTTGTTTATTTCTGTTGCAGCGGTCTTAATATGGTTATTCGTGAAGTCTAAAATAAACACAACATTATTGATCCCTATACTCGGGATATTTATTTTATTTGATCTGGCCTTAGTTGATAAAACATATTTGAACGATAAAAATTTCACTAATAAAAAAGAAGCAGAAAATCCTTTCCCGATGACGGCAGCGGATAAAGCTGTTTTGGAGGATACAGATCCAAATTACAGAGTGTTGGATATCACAGATCAGTCAAATGGTCCGTTCAACAGTGCAAGGGCTTCCTATTATCATAAATCGATCGGTGGGTATCATGCTGCAAAATTGAGACGTTACCAAGAATTGATTGATGCACATATTGGCAACGAAATGCAGAATATAATGGGAACATTGAGTAAAAGTCCTACCGATTCTGCTTTACGTGCAACATTTGCGCAACAAGGTGTTTTGAATATGTTGAACATGAAATATTTGATCTATAATGCAGAAGCGGCACCAATTCAAAACAGGTATGCATTGGGAAATGCATGGTTTGTGAATGAAGTGAAAATGGCTAAAAATGCTGATGAGGAATTAAAAACTGTTGGCGAAATAAATCCTGCAAAAACAATTGTAGTTGATGAAAGATATCAATCTCAATTAGATGGATATACTCCAAAAGCGGATCCATCTGCTACAATTAAACTTACTGAATACAGAGCAAATGATTTAAAATACGAATCAAATGCAAGTTCAGAGCAATTGGCTGTGTTTTCAGAGATCTATTATAAAGATTGGAATGTTTATATTGATGGACAACTGAAACCTTATTTTAGTGCCAATTGGGTGTTGCGTGCAATGCGTGTTCCTGCAGGAAAGCATAACATCGAATTTAAATTTGAGCCAACGAAATATTATACCGGTGAAAAAATTTCATTAGCAAGTTGTTTAGTGTTGTTTGGATTTGTTGGAACATCACTGTTTCTGGCTTGGAAGAGAAGAGAGGATTAAATTATTAATATCGAGAAGAATATCTGAAGGTTTCTATTCGGATATTCTTCTAGATATTTACTGATAATCGTTTAAGATTTTTTCTGATCTTATTATTTATTTCAGGTGCGGCTTCTGTTTTAAGA
Organism: Bacteroidota bacterium; assembly: GCA_026391935.1. Classification (GTDB taxonomy): domain Bacteria; phylum Bacteroidota; class Bacteroidia; order 2-12-FULL-35-15; family 2-12-FULL-35-15; genus 2-12-FULL-35-15. Next base: position 8,120 of record JAPLDC010000213.1, read on the forward strand.
AGGAGCAAAATAAATAAACCTCCCACAATTAAACTTCTTATTACAATATCTAAATAGAGATTGTAAAGGTATGGGATTAATAGCCCAGGTAAAATAGCAACAACTGCTATCAAAATTAATTTCAGCGTGTTAATATTATAGGGTTGCATTTTGTACTTGGAGTATAGTAACAGATAGCGTAATGCATTTCCAAAGGTAACGGTAATCGCAGAAGCTATTGCTGATCCTGTGATTCCATATATCGGAATCAGGATCCAATTGGAAGCGATCGTGATCAGTACTAAAAAGATCACAAAAAAAGTATCGTAGCGATAATATTTTGAGTTTGCCAGTATCACTTGATTGATCCCTGTAGCCATTTCAATGAGATATCCGGCACCAACAATTAAAATGACATTTCTTCCGGAAGCAAAATCTGGTCGAAGCAAATGCATGATGTTATCGATATTTGCGCAAATGCCGATATATAAGAGTATTCCGATAGCCAATTGGCTATTGCAACTTTGTTTGTATAGTTTATGAATTTCTTGGATCTTATTTTCTTTAAAATTTTCAGCTACTACACTGGACATGATTCGATACAGTGATCTAGCAGGTATTAAAATAATGGTGCCGAAATAAAATGCAATTCCGTAGATTCCTGTTTTTTCTTCGCCAAGTATCTGGGTCACCATTATTGCATCAATATTCACAATGATCGCACCTGCACCTCCGGCAAGGATAGAGTAAAAACTAAGCTTCAGCATTTCGATACGTAACTCTTTGCTTAAAAATCCTCTGACTGGTTTAATATGCCATTCTTTTTGTTTGATAATAAAATAGACCAGCATTAAAGTTGGTAAACAGGTGAAGCTGATGTAAAAAAGGATAAAGGCTTTAAATTCCAAAAAATTTAAAAAGAAGGCAAGGAGCAGGATCAAAATTAAGATTCGTTGTAAGAATTCTTTAGTAAAAGAACCTATGACAGAGTTATAACTTGCTCTAAGGTAACTATCCAAAATGTTAAAAAATACAGTGAAGAAGGTGAGCGGCATTAAATAAAAAAGATAGGTAATAAAAAGCGGTGATTTAGATTGGTTGCTTTCAATTAATTGTGGCTGAAAAAATAAAAAAGTAATATAGCAAAGTAAAAATCCAATCAGCGTGACAACCAATGCGTAAAATAAAAAACCATGGTGACCAGTATCTTTATTTCTGAAGTAAGGAAAAAAACGGATGGTAACGGAAGTGAAACCAAGATTTGCAAATTGAGAAAACAGAGCCGCGTAGGAAACTAAGATTCGTAAAACGCCATTTTCGGAAAGTGTTAAAATATTTCCTATGGTCATTACCGTAATAAAACCCAAGCCTGCTCCTAAATAGGAATAGATAGCGTTTTTTGTGGCTTGTTTTTCAATTATTCCCATTTATTAATTTTAGAATTTAGGATTTTTAGAATTAGGAGTTAATAATATTTCTTCCTAAAAATTTTCCTGAAAATCAAATATGATCCCAATTTAATGGTGTTCCTGCCTTGATATCTTTTTTAGCTTTTTTGCCGGCTACTTCATCCCAATGTTTAGGAGCTAAACCATTTGCAGGACGAATGATCTTCAAATTTTCTGCACTCAATATTTCGCCTGAGCTGATATCTTTTGAAACGTAGATAGAACGTTTGAATTGTAAGCTTTTTTCTTCTGCCGGTAAAATCTCCGTTTGGATTTTTCCTAAAGATAAAAAGGCACGTTCTGTTTCAACTACTAATAACTTTAATTCTTCCGGTTCTAAAGAGAAGGCACTGTCAACGCCGCCATCGGCTCTGCGGAGCGTAAAATGTTTTTCGATAACTCTTGCTCCCAATGCAACTGCCGCAACAGATGTCCCGACTCCCATCGTATGGTCGGATAATCCCACTATGCAATCATACGTGTTGATGAAATCTGGAATGGTAACAAGATTAGTGTTTTCAGGTGTTGCCGGATATGTACTTGTGCATTTCAAAAGAATAATATCTTTACATCCCGCTTTTCGTAAAACGGCAACAGCTTCATCAACATCTTTTCGGCTAGTTACTCCTGTGGAAACGATCACAGGTTTGCCTGTCGCAGCAACCTTTTTAAGTAATGGATGGTGTGTGTTTTCGAACGAGGCAATTTTGTATGCAGGAACATTTAATGATTCTAAAAAATCTACAGCCGTCTCATCAAAGGGAGAGCTAAAAGCTTCCATGCCTTTTTCTTTTGCTCGGTCGAAAATTGCTTTATGCCAGTCCCAAGGTGTATGTGCAAGATTATAAAGTTCATGTAACTCTTTACCATTCCATAATGAGTTTTTGTCATTTATGGTATAAGCTCCCTTCATTGTGATCGTGTCGGCAGTATACGTTTGCAGTTTTAAAGCATGTGCACCGGCTTCTGCTGCCGCATCAACAAGTTCCAATGCTCTTTCCAAAGATTGATTATGGTTGCCACTCATTTCTGCAATTATGAATGGTTTGTGGTCAGGACCTATTGTAAAATTTCCAATTTTTATATTGTTCACGACAGATGTTTTTTAAATAATTTGTAACTTTTTACTCCTTGCTCTGTTGTTATTTCTTCATTTGAAAACCCTGCTTTTTTAAATATAGATAAGGATGCTTTATTTTCTATTTTTATATATGCTGTAATTGTATCTGAATCATGTCGGCTCAAATAATCATTAGTAGATTTTATTATCATTTCTGCACCTAATGATTTACCTCTAAAGGATTCATCAATTGAAATACCAATTAAAACCTCTTTTTCATTTTTCGCAATTCGAACTTGCCCGATAGGCATATTATCTTCATTAAAAAATAAGTAAAAGTGGTAATCTTTTGATATAATATTTTTTAAAAACCACTTAATGTGATTATCATATTCAACTTTGTTTTGGTTATAAGAATTGCTTCTGACGAGCTCATCATTTGTCCAATTGAAATAAAGGTCAGCATCTGATTCTTTTGCGAATCTAAAATGTATTTTTTCGGTAATTAAATTCTTGAATATCTCTTTAAGCCTTTTGGGAGAATTCCCATCGATTATTTTTTTCTGATTTTGTATTAAACTATTTAGTTTTTCCGGTTGACCAACAATGTCTTTTAATTTTGTTTTGATCTCAGGAATTGTAATAGTATTCATATCTCCAAAATTAATCAAAGTTTTGTGCTTTTCCATACCGGTCAAAATTCCCAATTGATTTTCGGCTGTGAAGCCTGAAATTAAGCCAATCCCAATTGCGCAGGATTCCAATGAAATACTGCTAGCCGGACAAATCGATACATCGCAAACTGTTAGGAGGGAAGCAAGCTCGTCTGCAGATATTTCGAAATGTTTTATGATTTTAATATGCGAATTGTTTTCGATCAGCTGATCAATACTTTTTATATTAGGATTGATCGAACCGAGCATCAAATGGATCTCCTCAATTCCTTCTGTTTGGATTAATGCTTCTGTATATTTTTGAGTGATATTATTTATATCAGCAGCACCCATACTGATAAAAACTTTTTTTACTGTCTTTATTTTTTTTGTTTCTGTTGCAGTCTTAAGAAATGGTTTTCGAAGCAGAGCATAGTCGAGTCCCAGAAATAATTTACTGTACGCTTCGGTTGAATAAACCGTTTTGTCAATACCCGCAGCATGATTGATAATTACGTCTGCAACGTGATGCCAACTGTGTAAGTCGTCGATGACAACCAATTTAGCTCCTTGTTTTTTTATTTCTTTTTGATAGTTTGTTTTAAAATGGTAACCATCTATAATAATAATATCGCGGGGTTCTAAAAATTGTGAAAAATGCAATGCGTCTGAATTATAGTCATCCGTTTTTGGCAAATGAATGATCGTTTCAGTAACAGAATGTATCTTTCTAATTACACTATCTGTTGGATCTTGGATCGCGAAAATAATATTAAAATCATCTTTTAGCATATCAGCTAATGCCAAACACCTGATCACATGCCCCATTCCAATTGAGGTGCCACCATCTGCCCGTATGATAATTTTCGTTTTCAATATTTTTATTCTTGTTCAGGAAGCAATTTCATTACTTCTAATTTTTTTTGTTTTGCAAGTTCTATTGAAGCGGAATCATATTTTGATACTTTCAAATGATCGATCATATCCGTGCGTTTCAAAGAAAATTCTTTTATATATCTGTCCAAATGTGATGTCTTTGTAGAAAATGCCATAAAGATCGCGATGCGTTCTTTTTGTTCTTCCTTTCTTAAAAAGGCAGGGACCAATCCTTCTCTTGTAGCGCGGTTGATAGATAATTTGGGGAACCATTTAAAACGGACCGCATTTCCACTGTGCAATGTTTTGTAACTCCAAACGCCCACATCACCAATTTCACTATCCACAAAGACCACTTTTCCGTCTGCTTTTTTATGTGTTCCTTGTTTCATTTTTACACCACCACTATAATTTTTATGATCTTGCAAATAAATACCAACTCTTAAAAGCGAATAGTCATTGCCCTGCCAGTCTGGTCCGTTAAGATCTGTCCTGTCGATGCTGTCGCGATGAAACCCTCTCATTCCTTTCCCGATTTGATAAGAGCTATCGCCAAAATAAATAATATCATCAGAGCCTAGGATCTTTTTTACAATAGTTAGAATGCGATCATCCAGTAAAATATTTCTGAGTTTTTCTTTACTTAAAAGATCTCCTTTCGCATATCTTGCTTTAGTTGGCAAGTGAGGTAATTGGAATGTCAATCCGTTTTTTTTATCGATCTCGAATTTCTCGTAGATCAATCTTCGGATATTTTCTATTTCTTCAATCGAAAAAACATGTTGGATCAACGAATATCCATCAACAGTTATTCTTAATCCGTTATTTTTTTGATCTTGTTTAACATGATATAATTCAACTTCTCCTGAGCGATTGTTCCAAATATACGGAGTGACGTGTTCTAGGTCGGATTCCAAAGTCGCATTCTTAAAAGCCTCATCTAATAGTTTAAATGAAAAGATCTCAAAATCAAATCCTCTGGCAAATGTTCTTTCAACTCCATTGCTCATATATAAATTTGGATTGTTAAATTTTAAATACTTTTCTATGCTGTTTCTTATTATATGCGGATCGATTAGCGGACAATCAGAAGTAACGCGGATAATAATATCGAAATTATATTTTTTTGCTGTTTCATGGAACCGGCTCAAAACATTGTTTTCACTTCCGCGATGAGAGCTTATTTTGTGAATTTCTGCAAAGTCAACAACACAATCATCAGTTGAATTTATGGTTGTAGCAATTGCAATATCAAAACCTGTTTTTTGTAATCGCTCGATATGGTATTGTAAAAGTGGCTTATGATTCACTTCCTTAAATATTTTAGCAGGCAAGCGAGTGCTTGTCATACGAGCTTGCGTAATGATGCCAATATGTGGAAGTGTTGATGACACTATTTTTTAATAAAATTTAGGATCGTGGAAATAACATATTCTTGATCTTCATCTGTCAATGAATGATACATCGGGATGCTCAAACATTTTTCATAATAAGCTTCCGCATTTGGTAGGTCACCTTTTTTATGTCCGAATTGTTTGTAATAAGGCATCAAATGTGCAGGAACATAATGAACTTGCGGGAAAATATTATTCGCCCTCAAATGATCATATAAAGCAAGCCTGTTTTTTACTTGAATTACGTATAAATGATAGGCATTCCCTTCAAATGAAATCGGTTTTACAATATCCGAATTCATGAATGCTGCATCGTATTTTCTTGCAATGGTTCTCCTTCTTTCAAGATTTTCGTCAGCTCTTTCTAGCTGGGAAATACCCAGTGCTGCCTGGAAATCAGTTAACCTGTAATTGTATCCGAGTTCTTGCATTTCATAATACCAACCACCTTGTGCAACTTCATCCGGACTATTTTTATATTTACCAGGATCTTTCGTTATCCCATGTGTTCGCAACAATAACAATTTTTCGTAGAGCTCTTTATTGTTGGTGGTGATCATTCCTCCTTCACCTGTAGCGATGTGCTTAACAGGGTGAAAAGAAAAAATAGCCAGGTCGGCAAAATTTCCGTTCCCACATTTTTGTTTTTTATTATTGCTGTCAATAAAATATCCTCCTGGAGCGTGACAAGCATCTTCGATGATCCAGCATCCGAATTCATCTGCTAATTTTCTGAATGCTTCAAGGTTAACGGTATTACCTGCAAAATCAACAGGTATAATTCCTTGGAAATATCCTTTTGGATATTTCTCAAGCAAGGCACGTACTTTATTGATATCTAATAAAAATGTCTCCGGATCTATATCTGCAAAAAAAACTTCGCCACCACAATAGCGCACGCAATTTGCAGACGCTGCAAAAGTTATAGAAGTAGTTATAACCCGAGATTGTTCATTTACATTTAAGGCCATAGCACATAAATGTAAAGCGGCAGTGCCGTTAGATAAAGCAATCGCATATTTTGAACCAATGTAATTGGCAAATTTTTCTTCAAATGCTGCAATGCTAGGTCCTTGTGTTAAAAAATCGGATCTTAGAATAGAAACAACAGCTTCAATGTCACCTTCAGTAATTGTTTGACGACCGTATGGAATAGCTTTTGAGTTCAATGTTTTAAAGTTTACAGTTATATTCAAAAAAATAATTTTGAATTCTTAATTTGAACAGAGAATTAAATGCTGAAGGATGGATCAACGTGCTCAATAATTAATTTTCTAATGTCTTCAACATTGATCCATTCTTTGTTTTCACCCGAATTGTATTGAAATCCTTGTGGTACAAGTGATGCATTAAAATGTTTTATATATTCGTTTACATTGAATACAGGGACCTGCGGTAGTATTGCATAATATTTTCCAAGATCATACGTAGAAAAAGAATCGGAAGAAGTGATCATTTCCTCATGTACCTTTTCGCCTGGACGGATACCGATCACATCTTGTTTACATTCAGGTCCGATTGCTGTTGCAACATCAACAATTTTATAGGAAGGTATTTTAGGAACGAAAATTTCACCACCCCAGGCAGTTTCCAAGGCATGTAAAACCATATCAACTCCTCCTTGCAATGAAATATTGAAACGTGTCATGTTTGGATCTGTTATCGGCAATATTCCTTCTTTTTTCTTTTTCATAAAGAAAGGGATCACTGAACCGTTTGAGCCCATAACATTTCCGTAACGGACAACAGAAAATTTAATATCCGTTTTCCCTTTTATATTATTTGCGGCAACAAATAATTTATCGGAACAAAGTTTTGTTGCACCATATAGGTTGATTGGAGCAGC
>JAPLDC010000013.1 GCA_026391935.1 Bacteroidota bacterium
CATGATTTTTATTGGTAAAGAATATTGATAACGCCAGCGTCAAATAAATCAGTCCCACCAGCCGTAGTGATTCGCACTCGGTCTAGCGTTCCTGATAAAGATTTAATTCCATTGTTCCATCCAACACTTGGAGTATCGGTAGTAAAAGACCCTGATCCCACCCATGTGTTTGTAGCAGGATTTACCAAGGTAAGAGTAAAAGCGCCTTGAACAACTCTAGCCGCCGCGCTTGAATATATTTGCCAGCCGTTTGTATATGCTGTTGACACGTTTGCTACGGTTGTTATGTTTGATGTAGCAGTGACGTAGCCAGTAGTTTCAATGCCTCCACTATCACCAATTTGAAACATTGGCTGCGACGTGCCATTTGTACTCACGTTACTGAGCATTATCGTGATTTTATCAACCCAACTGGGAATCCCAGTAAAATCGATAGAAGTCCCTGAGGTGCTGTTTACCGCAGTTGCTAGGGTTAATGGCTGCGATAGTTTTGCAGGGGTAATAGAGCTATCAGGAATTACAAGCCCACCAAAGATTATTCCACTCATTACAAATACCCCACACTAGAAGTTACGTCAGCAGCAGTGCCCAGCGTTAAGGTTGCCTCAGTAGTACTGAAAGCCCACGATACGCCAGTACTACAAGTTCGACCAGTTGCGCCCCAAAAGGCGATGTCGATTAACAAGGCTGAATTAGCTGCTACTGGAAAAACTTCAACGGGGACATCGGTGTTTACTGGAGCAGTTGCTTTGTTGTGGATTTGAAAAAATCTCGTTGCTGCATTTTTGTTGTAGCAATACACTTTGTAAACCGCCCCCGCGCTAGCCTTGAGCGTAGCAGCGTTAGCAGATCCCAGATTAATAGGGCTATTGGTAAACGCAGGGATCGCCGCTGTGACCAAACTTGTTAGAGAAGCATTTCCAGTTGTTTGATTCGCTGCTGTAGATACACCCGCAACGCTTACCTGTGAAGTATTTGCCGCCGCTCTTAGAGCAATAGTAGCTGTACCTGTGACGGCTGCAAGAGCGCTCAATCTAAATTTTGCGTGCCCTATAACTTCAATCTGCCAAATCCCCACAGATGCGCTCGGAATAGTAACACTATTTGCACCTGTGACCATATTTTTAAATACGGTATTCGCAGGAGTAACCCAATTAGTCCCATCGGTCGTTATTTGCGCTGATAGAGCGCCTGTATAAGTTCCAGTTACTTGAATCGTAACTGTACCTTTGCTATCTAGATCTATAGATACAGCGGAGCCAGCCGTTGCAACGCCAGTGGGGACTAGATTTTCAGTGGTAATTGTACCTGTTGCAGTCGTGTCAGCAACGCCACCGCCGCCAGTTCCTAAAACTAGCTTTGCTCTTAAATCAAGCAAAGTAATTAATTTAGCAAGATAAGGTTGATCAATGCCAACCTCTGTTAGTGTGCCTGTGTAGCCTAAATCTATTGCCTCAGCTTCGATAGCTGCTAGCAAATCTGTCCATATTGTCATGATTCAACCTCCATAGTTGACTCCATATTTGAATATCTCGAAGCTTGCTGTATCAGGATTTGGTCAATCGGGGGAATGCCAGCAAGATCGCGTGATCGGTTGATTACCTCAATGTCAGTACCGCCCAAAACGCCCGTATAAGCTGCGTTTGATATCGCACCCAATAGAGCAACCGAATCCGTTTTATCTTGTTCTGGTTCTTTAAATTCTCCATAGGTTTCCTGCTCTCCAAATTGATTAAAAATTAGAAATCTGCAAACATCTTCGATCAATCGCTCTTTGATTTGCTGCGTAAAACTGCTTACCACCAAATTAAGGATCGCGCCATGCCCTTCATTGAGATTGCTGTCACCGCTTGCGCCTTGCGATCCTGTGGTAATTACGGTTTCTGGCATTAGGAATGCCATGAGGATCTGAGAGTTTAGGAACCGCAAAACATTAAGGAAAAATGCGCCATCGGTTTGCTGTGCGATCGCTACAATCTCATCAATATTCTTGTCAATCACGATTACAGATTGATTCTCAATTTGCTCTAGCGCCGCCTTCATGCGATCGCCCGATCTGCCTCTAATCGGTAAGCCATTTTCACCGATCAAAACATTGCCAGAGCTATCGACTAATTCAAAGGACGATTCGAGATCAGTGCGTCCAACTAGTAGGGGTGTTGCCTGACGCTGCGAACTAATTATCATCGCAGCAAGTACCAGCTTTTTCGCTTTCCAGTATGGGTAAGCTTTCTTACACTCTGCAAAGCCGTAAGGATCGCGCCCTATGTTGAGATGGCGACCATTGACGATGTGAATCCCTTTAGCGTAGGGAATATCAATCAACCCCTCTGGTACA
>JAPLDC010000055.1 GCA_026391935.1 Bacteroidota bacterium
AAAAAAATAATTACGAAGCATTTCCACCCTTTGAAGGGGGACTGATTCTGCTCACATCATAATATATGTCAGAAATGAAAATTTTTGATGCTAAACAAAATAAAAATAATTAAACAAAAAAATAATTACGGAGAAAGTCCCCCTTTGAAGGGGGCAGGGGGATGAAAAAGAAATCCTTCAAAATCTAATCACCTTTTAAAAACGAAAAACACCCTATGCTATCAAACAACGACATACTAAAAAAATTACGCGTAGCACTTGAGCTAAAAGATGATGACGTAATTAAAATTTTAAAATTAGTAGATTTTGATATTACTAAAAGTGAAGTCAATGCACTTTACAGAAATCCTGACCATCAAAATTTCAAACCTTGTGGTGATCAACTTTTACGGAATTTTTTAAATGGATTGGTGATCTTCAAACGAGGACCTATGCCTCCGAAAGCACCTGCAAAGGAAGAAAAAAAATAATTTTTTTTAATACCCACAAAAAAAGCGTGAAGCCAATGACTTCACGCTTATCTTTTAAATTATATTTTTTTCTTAAAATTGTTTCACCACTTTTCTGATAATCGCAACACATTCCATTAATTGCTCTTCATTAATTACTAAAGGAGGAGCGAAACGAATTGTATCACCATGAGTTGGCTTAGCAAGCAATCCATTTTTCATTAATTCAATACAAACATCCCAGGCACTTTTTCCGTTCCGTTCTGCAATGATCATTGCACAAAACAACCCTTTTCCACGAACCAACTTAACTAAATCCGGATATTCTGCTTGTATTAAGTTTAATTCATTTAATAATATTTTTCCTAAGCGCTCCGAATTTTCAGATAATTTTTCTTCTTTTAAAACTGTTAATGCAGCAATGCCAACCTTACACGCCAAAGGATTACCACCATATGTAGAACCATGTTGACCGGGCTTGATACATAACATAATTTCATCACTCGCTAATACTGCTGAAACAGGATAGGTTCCACCGGACAATGCTTTTCCTAAAATTAAAATATCAGGATGAACACCTTCGTGATCACAAGCCAGAATCTTCCCCGTTCTACCTAATCCTGACTGGATCTCATCAGCAATAAATAAAACATTGTTTGCTTTACACAGCTCATAACATTTTTTCAAGTATCCTTCGTCCGGAACAACTACTCCAGCTTCACCCTGAATCGGTTCGATCAAGAATGCGGCAACAGATTTATCTTTTAACAATTCAGCTAAAGCATCAGCATTGTTATATTCTACTGAGATTATCCCGGGTGTATAAGGACCAAAATTCTTGCGGGCATCAGGATCGTTACTGGCAGAGATAATTGAAATGGTGCGTCCGTGAAAATTGTTTTTGCAAACGATTATTTTAGCTTCATTCTCTGTAACACCTTTTTTCTCATACGCCCATTTGCGAGCCAGCTTCAATGCTGTTTCAACGCCTTCTGCACCAGTATTCATTGGTAATACTTTATCAAAGCCAAAATAGGAAGTGATAAATTTTTCATATTCACCTAAAGAGTCATTATAAAAGGCACGCGAAGTAAGTGTAAGTTTTTGTGCTTGTTCCATCAAAGCACTAATAATTTTCGGATGACAATGTCCTTGATTGACAGCGCTATAAGCCGACAAAAAATCAAAATATTGCTTCCCGTTAACATCCCAAACGAACACTCCTTCTCCACGCTCCAAAACAACCGGTAAGGGATGATAGTTGTGAGCTCCGTATTTATCTTCAAGTTCAATAGCTTTTTGAGCGCTGATTTTGTTGTGCATCATTGTTTCCATAATAATCGTAAATTTACCTTACAAATTTAGTGAAAATAAACCAAACTGTTTGTATTGTACCAAGTCTCTATCGTTGAAGTTCATGCATTTATCTAAACTAATAATACCTTTTATTCTTTTTTCTTCATTGATTTTCAGTCCTGCACTTATTTCTGCACAGGAAAATGACAGTATTGCTGAAAAAGCAGAACCGGCAGCCGTAAATACGAATTCTTCAAATTATTCAGATTCTGCTGCTGCAGAAAAGTTTAAAAAAGTTGACGAATATATTTTAAAATTAAAAAAAAGGAATAAACCTGTTAAAATTTTAGCAAAAGAAATTACTGCTCCATTTTCTACAGAAGAAGAAAAAGTAAGAGCAATTTTTATCTGGATGACAAATAATATTGCATACGACTGCGTAACCTATCATACAAAAAAAACACCTCCAGGTAATTTCACTTATAAATCACCTGAAGAACTTCAAGCTAAACTTGATAAATATTATTATAATTATTCAATGCTAGTATTAAGAAATAGAAAAGCTATTTGTGAAGGATATGCAATTCTTTTTCGTGAGTTATGTAAAAATGCCGGAATAGAATGCCAGCTCGTAGAAGGTCGGGCAAACGAAAACAAAGACAAGATCAAAAAATTAAGAAACAGAAAAAGCTTTAGTAGCAACCATACTTGGAATCAAGTTAAAATAAATGAGATTTGGTATTATATAGATGTAACTTGGGCAAGCGGGTATTGTGATAAACCTGTAAAAAAATTTTATAAAAAGTACAACGCATATTATTTTTTAGCACCAATGAATGACTTATATTCCACGCATGCTGAAAATTACAAGTTCACAGAAAGACGCAACAATCCTACTGCAGAACAGTAATAATTAAAGACCTGTGTAACCTAATTCTTCCGATTTTCAAGATCAAAAAAGCTGCTATTAACTCCAAAGAATTCTAATGAGTATGCAATTAAAGAATGTGATATTCATAAAATTCTACTAATTCTGCATTCCATTTTTTAGTAACTTCGCATCTTATGCGAAACACGAACAAAAAGCCTTTACCAATACTTGAAAACATCAATGTTATCGATGCAAGTTCTGATGGACAATCGGTTGCAAGGACAGATGAATACGTTATCTTTATAAAAGGAGCTGTTCCCGGTGACATTGTTGATGTACAGATCACCAGAAAAAAAAGTAAATACCGTGAGGCTAACGTTATCAATATCAAACAAAGTTCCGATAAGAGAACAGAACCTATTTGCAGCCATTTTGGAACATGTGGAGGATGCAAATGGCAAAATATGGATTACAACTGGCAATTGTATTATAAACAAAAACAAGTCACTGATGCGCTCACTCGACTTGCGAAAATTGAACTTCCTGAAATTCAGCAGATACTTCCATCCAAAAAAGTTTACAATTACAGAAATAAACTGGAGTTCACTTTCTCAAATAAAAAATGGCTGACATCGGAACAAATAAATGATAAAAGCATAGCATTTGGAAATGATGAAGGGGAGATCACCAGAAATGCTTTAGGATTTCATATTCCTGGTATGTTCGATAAAATTCTAGATATTGATACTTGTCATTTGCAAGAAGAACCTTCGAATT
>JAPLDC010000298.1 GCA_026391935.1 Bacteroidota bacterium
AAAATGTTTGACATCAAGGTTGCCTATAAATGGTACGATGTTAAAACAACATATAATTATGAATTACTCGACAAGCCCTATATTCCTAAGCATCGCGTGATGTTTAATATGGCATATTCAACATATATGGATATTTGGAAATTTGATTTCACAACAAATTGGCTAGGAGATAGCAGATTGCCAAGTACCGAATTATCACCTATTGAATATAAATTACCGAAACATTCAAACCCTTACTTTTTAATAAATGCGCAGATTACAAAAAAATTTAAAACATTTGAACTTTACTTGGGTTGCGAAAACATTTTGAATTACACTCAGAAAAATCCAATCATTGCCTCAGAAAACCCATTTGGCAGCAACTTCGATGCTTCAATGATCTATGCGCCTATAGAAGGTCGAAATATTTATGGAGGATTTAGAATGAGTATCAAATAATAATTAACGGAATTAAAAATCAAAAACTAAAAAAATGAAAAGAAAACTATTTACGGGAATAATAGCTGTGCTTTTGCTATTTTCTTCAAACGTAAAAGCACAAGATTTAAAAAGTGCGGAAATTAAAATTAAAACTTCTGCAACATGCGACATGTGCAAAAAAACAATAGAAAGTGCTCTCGCTTTCGAAAAAGGAGTAAAAAAATCAACGTTGGATGTACCTACAAAAATAGTTACAGTTGTATACAACCCTAAGAAAACATCGCCAGAAAAAATCCGATTGGCAATTTCCAATGCAGGTTATGAAGCTGACAGCTTAAAAGCAAATCCTAAAGCTTGGAGCAACTTAGAAGATTGTTGCAAAAAAGGCACCAAGTGTGAAGAAAAAAAATAATTGTTGAAGTCCTCTATTTTCAATAATGATTGAATACTAATAATTGTAGCATTTTAGAACAATTTTAAAAATAATTTCAGTAAATTTGATTCAATGAATACTTTGATATTCAAATAAATGGAAATAAGTATAGCAATCAAAATCACTATAAACTCTTTAAAATATCAATGATCGCAAATAAATAAAACCAATGAAAAAAATAATACTAATTACACTTGCCGGAATTTTATCTTGTTTTGGCGTTGCGCAGACTACTGCAACAGATTTTAATGTAAATGATTGCTCGGGTATAAATCACCACCTATTTGCCGAATTAGATGCAGGTAAAGTTGTTGTAATTACTCTTGTTATGCCTTGCACATCTTGTATCGCACCCTCAGTATCCGCTTATAACGAAGTATTGAACTATGCAACTACGTATCCCGGTCGTGTCGTATTTTATTTATCAGACGATCTTGGTACTGCAAGTTGTTCATCAATTACAAGCTGGGGAACAGCAAATGGAATAACCGGAGTTCCAGTGTTTTGCAATACCGCTGTAAAGCAATCTGATTACGGCACAGCAGCTATGCCTAAAATTGTTGTTTTGGGAGGACCTGCACATACAGTTCTTTTTAATCAAAACAATGGATTGAATGTTACAAATTTTAATGCTGCAATTAATTTGGGATTAACAGCAGGGATCTTTGAAAATTCAAAATCCGATTTCAAATTGTCAGTTTTTCCGAATCCTTCAACTACAAGCAAAACCACTATTAACTATACTTTAAAAGAAGGTTCTGATGTTACAGTTGATATCTATAACACGATTGGAGAAAAAGTTAAGACTATCGCTCTTGAAAAACAAGCAGAAGGAAAACACGAATCTATTTTAGATTTTGAAACATTGACAAATGGAATTTATTTCATGAAATTGAATGCCGGAGATTCTTCTCAGGTTCTCAAATTCAGTGTTTCACATTAAGATCATATAGCTTCTCAGGGAGTTTTACAAGACCGACAAGTTGAAGTTGCAGCAAATTATCAATATATAAACACGAATAAATTTAAAGCCGGAGACAGAGATACGGCAGCCTTATTTGATGGTTTCACAAGCAACTATATGTATCTACGATTAGCATATGGTCTGACAAAAAATCTGACAATGTCTGTTGAATCCGGATATTATTTAAATAAAACACAAGTCGGATTAAACAAAGTGGATACATTTAGTTCAGCAGGAATTGGTGATCTAATTTTATTTCCTAGATATGACGTATTAAACAGAACATCAGAAAAAAAACGCACGGAAATCACCTTGGGTATCGGACTAAAAATTCCACTAGGAATGTATGATGACTCAACACTCTTTTACACAAACCCCTATACAGGCAAACAACTTTTCAGGCCATCACCTCCTTCTGTGCAGCCTTCAACAGGAGCGAACGATTTTATTTTTTATGGCTTTTTCTATAGAGGATATCCTGAAAAAAAATTCAGAATTTTCATGAATACATTATACGTGCGTAAAGGCTGGAGTCCTATCGGAGCAAAATTTGGTGATTACGCAAGTGTCGGTTTATTTGCTGGTCAAACATTTTTCAAAAAGCTCGGAGTTACTATACAGATAAAAGGAGAAATGATCGGAAAGATGAAAGCAAGCCAAAATGCAGATGACATGATGAATATGTATAATGTGGATATTGTTTCAACAGGCAGCAGAAAAATATTATTTGTTCCTCAACTTAGTTATAGCTACAAAAATTTCTCTGTTTATGCATTGACTGAAATTCCGCTTTACCAGTATGTTAACAAAGTACAAGTAGCATCTCATGTTCAGGCAACTGTTGGGATTTCATATCGATTTAATGCGTATAAAAAAATAGCCGTTAAAAGTGATTCGCAAAGTCTTTATGTTTGTCCGATGGGCTGTGTTGGAAGCGAAAGCAATGAACCTGGAAAATGCAAAGAATGCGGAATGGAATTAATAAAAAGAAAATAAAAAACAATCGAATGAAAAAAATATTGACACTTACTTCTGTATTATTATTTATTTCACTTTCAAATTACGCACAAACAGCTGTAGACTGGACCAAACTAGATTGTTCAGGAATCAGCCATAATCTTTATACGTATTTAAATAATGAGGATGTTGTAATTATGGAATTTGCTATGGGTTGTAGCAGTTGTACCAATGCCGGAGCACGACTTCTCAGTACTAAAGATAAATATGCCATCTCAAATCCCGGGAAAGTAAACGTATTTTATATGGATTACTGGCCTGGAAATACCTGTGCAACTGTTGTTTTACCTACAACTACGCCTTATGCCTTTGATGCTGTATTTGATCATTCACTTGCAGAAAAAGATAATTATTTTGCTAGCTCCTCTCCAATGCCCGGTATTGCAATTGCTGCGGGAAGTTCACATCAGATAATTTATCAGGTAAATAGTTTTGTTGATGCTGATACTACATTAATTGAACAAGCAATCACTGCATTTTTCGCAACAGCAAACATTAAAGAAAACCTTTTCGAAAATACAATAACACTTTCTCCAAATCCCTCCACTGGAGATGTAATAATTAATTTTACAAATACAGAAACAGAAAACATTAATATTTCACTTTTTAATTTAAATGGTCAATTGATTAAAGGACTCTTTAATGAGAAAGTATCAGTTGGAGATTTCAAAAAAATAATTGATATCCGATCCTATCCTAAAGGCTTATATTACATTAACATTTCCAATTCAAAATACTCAATTCACAAAAAGATAGTTGTAAATTAAGTCCCTTATCAGATTTCTTCTGATTATGTTGTACATTTGTTTCATAACGAAATACTATTGAAATCATTTATTGCACTATTAATTGCTTTTGCCATTATTTTCCAATCAGCCGGAAAGCTAATTATTATTGTGCATTACTCCTTAAACAAAGAATACATTTCAAAAAACTTATGTGAAAACAGAGCAAAGCCAAAAATGCATTGCAACGGTAAATGTCATTTAAAAAAGGAATTACAAAAAGAAGACAAGAAAGATAATTCTCCATCAAATAATTTAAAAGAAAAGTATGAAGTACAATTTTTCGAAAAATTTAAAAAAATAATAAATATCCTGCCTTTCAGCGAAAGAGAAAAAGCTACAACAACTTATTTGTTTCCATTCTCATCTGAGGACCTGAGCGCCATATTTCACCCACCACAATCATAATTAACGATAAAATTTAATTTTCCGTGTTGCCTTTTTGCAGATGGCATAAACTATTAACATTTCTGTTGATGGATGTTTTTTTACATGCAATTATTTGGTTACGGGAAAAAGTTCACATTTTTAGAACTACTTTTTAGAAAAACAAATCAATTATCGATTTGTTATATTTTTATTTATCTAATAATTATAAATATTATGAAACCACATAAAATATTTTTCGCATTTTTTTTATCAGTTACACTTCTTGCTTCATCTTGTAAAAAAGACAAAGATGAAGAAACGCCAACACCTTCAGTTCCCGCTGCCACATCTGGAAGCCTGGCACTTCATTTTGAAAATATGGTGGGAGATAGTGCCTTGGTAATGAATACCGAATCATATGTAACTGCAAACAATGATACAATTACTGTTTCTGCATTTAAATATTATATCAGCAACATTGTATTAACTAAAAGCGGTGGAGGAACATATGTTGAAAATGAGAGTTACCATTTAATTGATGCTTCTGACTTATTAACCGGTGAATTTACTCTTCCAAATGTTCCTTTCGGGGATTACACAGGAATTACATTTATGATCGGTGTTGACAGTACACGGAATGTTTCAGGTGCACAAACCGGAGCATTAGATCCTGTAAATGGAATGTACATGGGAATGGGTGCAGGTTATATCCAAGCAACCTTGGAAGGATTATCTCCACAGTCAACATCTGGAGGGCACATGTTCATGTACCAAGTTGCTGGATTCCAAGGAATATACAACCCTCTTAAAACTATTTCTCCAACTTTTTCAGGTGGTATCGCCACTGTCACATCAAGTGTTATTCCAGAAATTCACTTCAAAACGAATTTATTAGAATGGTTCACAACGCCTAACAACATTAGCATTTCCGCTGTGAGTATGGTAATGTCTGTTAACTCAACAAGTCTAAATTTCGCTGACAACTATGCAGACATGATAAGCGTTGAACACATACACAATTAATAAATATAGTATCATATAGTCGCTTCGTGGATCTTTCTATTACGGCTATATGATACTTTTATAATTTCTAAAAGGAGTCAATTGCAATTTGATAATCTGACTAATAATTTATAGGCATAAAAAATATTTTTATAAGAAAAAAACTAACAAAAGAAATATCATTTTATATCAAGAAAAGAACCTTAACTTTAACTTAAATTAAAAAAAATGAAACATTCATTTAGGTATTTAGCAATTCTTTATTTCGTTACTTTAATTGCAATGACTATCACGTCATGTAAAAAAGAAGGAACCGGTGGAAAATCTAGTGTAAGTGGAAGTGTAAAGCACCATTCCAGACTTATTCCCAACGCTATTGTTTACATAAAATATGGTGCAACAGAATTTCCGGGAACAGATATTAGTAAGTATGATGACCACGTAACTTCGGATGCGGATGCACATTATGAATTCAAAGACCTGCGCAAAGGTGATTATTATTTGTATGGAGCTGGATACGACACGTATGGCCTTTTTAATGTTACCGGAGGCGTTGGTATAAAATTAAAATACAACAAGTCAATTACCATAGATGTTCCGGTAACGGAGTAAAAAAATTTGAAGCTCAAATCGATTTGACATCACGTTTTATTTTTTAAAGAACTACGATTAACGAAAAACTTAACCATTCCGATTTTTATTATTTATTAAAATGAAGCGTAAACAAAAAATACTATTTTTTATTCCATTAACAATTTTTATTGTTTGCTTCTTAACGACATGCACCAACGATAAAGGAATACCTGATTACAATCAATTTCCTGATGATGTCGGAAAAATAATTTTCACTAAATGTGCTACGCCCGGCTGTCACACAGATATAAGCAAAGGTGCAACAGGAGGTCTTTCACTGGAAAGTTGGGATAAAATGTTTGATGGAGGGAAAACCAGTGCCTGTGTTATCCCCTACAGAAATGACTACAGCACATTTTTTTCCTATATAAATACATATTCAGATCTAGGTGTAACACTTTTACCGGTTATGCCATACAATAAAAATCCTTTAACGCGTGAGGAAGTTATACTATTAGGAAACTGGATCAATGCAGGGGCGCCCAGCAGAGATGGCACTATAAAATTTGCAGACGATCCTAATCGTAAAAAGTTTTATGTCACAAACCAAGGTTGTGATGTTGTAACTGTGTTTGATCAAAAAACACAATTACCAATGCGTTACATCAATGTAGGAAACTCCGCAGCTACGGAATCTCCGCATGACATAAAAGTTTCACCTGATGGACAATATTGGTATGTTGTATTTTTACAAGGAAATTCAATCCAAAAATATAAAACGAGTGATGACACTTTTGTGGGTGAAGCTTTTTTAGGTGTAAAGAGTTGGAATTCTTTTACGATGACAAGTGATGGTTCTAAGGCCTATGTGGTTGACTGGAGCAGCAGTGGCGATGTTGCAGTGGTAGACCTTAACACATTTGCTGTAACACATAATATTGGTTTTAATTATCCACATGGTTCTTGTCTTAATCCAACAGAAGATACTTTATATGTAACGGAACAAAACAATAGCAGCAAAATGTATAAAGTTCCCGTAAATGATTTTTCTGCATTCTCAGAAATAAATTTATTTACAACACCGCCTCCCTCTTTTCTGAATTCACATCTTGTAGACTTTTCCCCTGATGGAACAGAATATTTTGTGACTTGTCAAGGAACATCAGAAGTCAGAGTTTTTCAACAAGGCACAGATCAATTAATAGCCACAATACCTGTAGGAGGGTTACCTTCCGAGATGGCAATTTCAGATCTTCACAATTATTTATTTGTTACCTGTGAAGAAGACACACTAACCTATCCGGGAAAAAGAGGCAGCATTGCAGTGATTGACATTGCAAGTAATTCATTAATAAAAACAATTTATTCGGGGCATCAACCGCATGGAATAGATGTAGATGATGAAAAAAATCTGGTTTATATCGCTAATAGAAACAAAACGAATGACGGTCCCGCACCTCATCACAGCAGCGTTTGCGGTGGCAGAAACGGGTATGTTACTTTTATAGATATGAATAGTTTAGAATTATTACAAGCAGGAACAGGCGCAAAAAAAATTGAGGTCTCCGTGGATCCTTATGAAATTGCTGTTCGTCATTGATGTCTCCATTACCCGAAAATAGCACTATTATCCTTTTTGATGGCATATGCAACTTCTGTAATTCATATGTCAATAAAATTATTAAACACGACAAAAAAAATAAATTTAAATTTGCAACACTACAATCAGAAGCAGGAAAAAGAATATTAAGCAAGTATATCATTGACTATCAGGTATATGACAGTATCATTTTAATAGAAAACAAAACTGTCTTTTCAAAATCAACTGCTGTTTTAAAAATTGCAAAACACCTGGGCGGACTTTATGCACTCGCATTCGCATTTATTATCACCCCGACATTCATTCGAAATGCAGTTTATGATTTCATTGCAAAAAACAGATATCAATGGTTTGGAAAAAAGGAAACATGTATGGTCCCCACAGAAGAAATAAAATCGAAATTTATTTCTTAATTTTTGGAAGTTTTAATTTCAGAATTTTTTTCTCATAATCTATCACGGCATTATATTTCAAAAGCAGATCACTACCTAAAACACCATCTACAGGCTTTAATCCGATCTGCGAATACGATTGATTAACATGAGAAAGGTCGAGTAAAATAGTTTTATACTCTTCGATTTCCAGTTCACCGATCTTCATTTTTTTAATAACAACAAGTTCGCTTTTCATTGTATTTGTGCCCAAGCCACTAGACAAACTACTATGTTTTTCAAATGTTTTTTTTGCAACGTATTTTTCAATTCTTGTTTTATCGAATACAGTTTTTGAAGCTCCTGTATCAACGATCAGATGAGCTACTTTTTTATTGATATATAATTTTATCATCAGATGAAAACCATCACCTGCGATATCTAAAATTTTTAATGGAATTGTAGTGATCATAGGAGTAAAAAAAAGGCGATCGAATAATCAGATCGCCTTTGAAATAAATTTAATTAATATTAAACAGCAAGTGTACTCAATATGCTATTCATGTTTCTAACTGCATCGGCACTTTTAGCAAAAGCAGCTTTTTCTTCGTCATTTAATTTAACATCTACAATTTTCTCCCATCCATTTTTTCCAATGATAACAGGAACTCCAATGCAAATATCTTTTTGTCCGTATTCACCATCTAAATAAACGCAACAAGAAAATAATTTTTTCTGATCGTTCAAGATACTGTCAACTAAAGCGGCAACAGCTGCTCCCGGAGCATACCAAGCAGAAGTACCCAGCATACCGGTAAGAGTAGCACCACCAACCATTGTATCTGCAGCAACTTTTTTCAATTTTTCAGCATCAAGTAATTGTGAAACTGGAACTCCTTTGTAGGAAGCCATTCTTGTTAACGGAATCATTGTAGTATCACCGTGACCACCAATAACCATTCCTTCAATATCATTCGGAGAAGCGTTCAAGGCTAAAGATAAATAACATTTAAAACGAGCGCTATCCAAGATTCCGCCCATTCCGATAATTCTATTTTTCGGTAATTTGCTATCTTTCAATGCAAGGTAAGTCATTGTATCCATTGG
>JAPLDC010000271.1 GCA_026391935.1 Bacteroidota bacterium
AATGTGTTCATCAACACTTCTTCAGAAATACGTGCAGGATTTCCAAGCCTTAACACAGTGATCCCTTCACGATGCAATTTTTCTGTAAGCAGGTCGACAGCAGTATTACTAGGGCTACAAACTAAAACTTGTTTTTCACTAAATAAAGTTTGGCGGATAGCTTGCACCAATGTGGTTGTTTTTCCCGTTCCCGGTGGTCCATGAATAATAGCAATGTCTTTTGCAGAAATAATTTTTTGGACCGCTGAATTTTGAGATTGATTTAATCCTGTGATATGTATTGATTTATCCTCTTTTTCAAAAACAGGCGGTTTTAGTTCATACATCACATCACGCAAATGTGCCAAACGACTGTGAGAAGCAGTAATCACTTTTTCCAAAGCAATATCCATTTCTTTATAACTTGTTTCATCAAACAATAAATTAATGCCCAACTTCCCATCATCACACCAATCTGGTAATTCGTCAACATTTAGCGACAAGCGAACTTTATTAGGGCCCAATACTTTAATTGTGCCATTTAATGTTCCCGATTCTATATTGTTATTATTTGAAAAAAGAGAAGCAACTTTTCCACCGGAAAATTGATGCGGTTCATTATGATTTGTAGTCCGTTCGACATCAATATGAAGGTATTCGCCAATTCCAATTTCTATATTGGAAATAACGATGGGATACCAGGTAACACCATTTTCTTTCCTGTGATTGATATTGTTTCTGGAAAAGTGTTGTTTATATTGTTCAAAATCTTCATCACGCTCAACTTTAAGAAGTTTTCGTAATTCTAATAATCTATCTGTATTATTTTCCATCCCTCAATTACGCTTTATAATTTATTAACTACTTATGGGAAAGCAATCGATTCACTTCATTTACTATATCTTTCGTCAAAGTTGGCTTTAGAAGAAAGCTCGAGTTTGTAATGTTATCAATCCTTTGTCGAGTTTTAGAATCAGAATTACCTGTAAGAAAAAGTACAGGTACACTGGAGCTTTGCCTGATAATTTCCATCACCTGAATCCCATCCACTTCGCTGCGTAATTTGATATCCATCAGCATTAGATCGGGAGTATTTTCGCTGAATGCGTTAATAGCCGCCTCACCGGTTGAAACAATAGCGATAATTTGATGCCCCGCTTTGTTCAAGTTCATTTTATTTTCCATTGCAACAATGGCTTCATCTTCTACTATTAATATATTTGCCATCTATGCTTCAAATGATATATAAAATGTTGTTCCTTTATCAAAAGTTGTTTTTACCTTTCCATTAATCTGCTCCGATAAAGCACCAATAAGTGTTAATCCTAAAGATCTGGAAGATTTTAATTCGGATTCAAAATCATAACCCACACCATTATCACTCACCATCATCGTAAATTTTTCTCCCATTTTAGTGCACACAATTTTTATTTCTCCGGTATTTTTATCTTTAAATGCGTGTTTAAAAGCATTAGAAACAAGCTCATTCAAAATCAAACCACAGGGAACAGCATTTTTAATATCTAAAAAAATATCATTACAGGTAATTGCAAATTGTATATCTGTGGAAATGGATGCGTATGAAATTTTTATATGTTCGACCAAGTCGTTGATATAAGAATTAAAATTAATCTTGGCAGATGTTTCATTCTGATAAAGCTTGTCGTGAATCAATGCCATCGAATGGATCCGGTTTCTGCTTTCTTCAAAATGCCCTTTTGCTTTTTCATCTTCCAGAAATGCCGATTGCAAACCAAGTAACCCACTAATCACAGCTAAATTATTTTTTACACGATGATGAATTTCAGAAAGTAAAATCTCTTTTTCATTCAACGAAGCTTGAATTTGTTTTTCTGCCAATTTCTGATGCGAAATATCTGTTACACGAACAGATTGGTATTTTTTATTTTCAATAAATATTATCCGAATCGCTAATGCTCCCCAAAATTCATTTCCCTTTTCCGTTCTATATAATATTTCCTGCTCAAAAAACCCTTTATTTAATAACTCATTACGCATGTTTCTTTCATTTGAAAATTTTTCCTTATGAAAATCCAAGCCTAAATGAGAATAAAAATCACTTTCCTTTTCCATTTCAAATAATTCTACCGCTCTTTTATTTGCCTTGACAATTTTTCTATCTTTAGAATCAACTAAAAATAAAGCATCATAAGATGTATTAAAAATTGATTGGAACTGTTCTTCCAAAAGAATATTACTCTGGTCCAGCGACTTTTCTATTTTTTCTGAGATCCTTATTACGGAAAATAAAATAACAAAACACCCTATTACTGCTGTTATTTTATATGCAATATTTAGTATATAAGTTGTATCATCTGATAATCCAGGATTTGGGAGAAGTGAGAAATGAGTTTGATATAGAATAATAGTTGCAAGAATTGTTATAAAGATGCAAAACAGAATCCATCCTAACTGATTTTTAATTTCAAAAAGAACAATCGGCAAAAGAATAAGTGCAATATATATTATATGAACTTCCGATTTCTCACCAAAGAAGGATGCCAATACAAATTGATGTAAAAGGACAGCAACGAAAAGGACAATTTTTGCAAGCGTATATAATCGGAATGAACTGATAATAGGAATGGAAAAATAAACAACACAGCATAAACTTGAAAATAATGCAACATCAATTAATCCATAATAAGCGTATCCAATAATATAAGGGAGAGTAAAAAGTATAGAAACAATTCCGAAACGATTTGTGAGTCGAATTCTTTTTGCGTTAGGAATACTTACATCCTCAGTAATTCCAATATTTGAAATCCATGCCCAAAATTTATTTAATATATTCATAAGAGTAGAATACAATTTTAATCAAAAGTTTGGTGTAATACAACATGAAAAAGTATTGAATTATTCCTAATCCTGACAGGTTTCCAATAAAAAAATACATTTTATTTAATTGATAATCAATACTTTAATATAATTTCACATACATAATTTGCATATACATAATATTCTTATGTATCTTTGTGTTATGTATTCATCAGAACTAGTAAAAGGAACTTTAAAAACGATAGTTTTAAAGTTGTTATCCGAAACAGAAAAAATGTACGGATATGAGATCACACAAAAAGTAAAAGAGTTAACTGATTCTAAAATTGTTATTACAGAAGGTGCACTTTACCCTTTGCTTCACCAGCTGGAAGCAGAAGGCGTAGTAACAACAGAAATAGTTAACATTGGTAAACGCGTAAGGAAATACTATACACTCACTCAAGCCGGAAATGAGCGAGCAAAAGAAAAGCTTTATGAATTTGCCGATTTCATTAATACAATGAATATTTTACTAGATCTCAAGCCTACCATTAAATATGTTTAGTTTAACCGAAGAACAGATAGCCTTT
>JAPLDC010000066.1 GCA_026391935.1 Bacteroidota bacterium
AAAATTAATCATTTTAGGAGCATTAGGGTTGATAGCACCACTAATGAGCATGGGACAAAGTACCTTTGGTCCGGGTACAATCACCACCTCTATTACACAGGCTGGTTCTCCGCACAACTTTTCTGACCAATCTTGGAATCCATATGTGGATGCTGGTAGAGGTGGACAAATTTGTCAACCATGTCACACACCACACAATGCGTTAGCTGCAATTATTCCATTGTGGAACCACGACATCAGTGCAGCAGCTGGTTACTCAATGTACACTAAAGAAGGAGCAACTACTTCATTACAAGGCTTAACAGCACCAGATGGAACATCATTATTATGTTTATCTTGTCATGATGGTTCTGTTGCTCTTGGATCATTTGGTGGATTAACAGGTGCTACTTTTATTGGTGCAGGTTATACTTGGACAACAAGTGGTCTTCCTGCTAACTCAGGTGCACTTTTTGGTAAAGATTTAACAAATGACCACCCGATTTCTATCACAATGGGTACTAGTGCGTCAAGACCATTATCTGGATACACATCAACTTTCACTTCAATTGGTGTATACGGAGCTACTACAAAAATGCTTTCTACCTGGTTAGATAATGCATCAACTCCAGGTGTTGGTAAAGTACAATGTACTTCTTGCCATGGTCCTCACAGTAATGGTACTGGTTACCAATTAAAACAAAGTAACCAAGGATCTGCAATTTGTATCTCTTGCCATAAAAAATAAAATAAAAATATACTATTTTTAAAGGGCGAAATTTTTCGCCCTTTTTTTTACCCAATATTCAATGGTTATCATACTTTTGTAAATAAACATCAAAAAAATATAAAATGCTTGTTCTCTTTTCTAATGGAAAAATGAACCTTTGATAAAAAATTAAAAATTAAGATCTTTAATTAGCAATATAATATTAGAATAGGTAAACCAACTAATTAATGACGGAATAATATTTATCAATACCATCGAATTGAAAGAATAATTTTACCATTTGCAAAATAAAAAATAAAATCTCTTAACATGAATAATGATCTGATCTCCAAAATTGTTGAGTCGCATAAAATTTTTTCTAATGTTTCTTTGCTTGCCAAACAAACTCCTACTCAACAAATGAAAAAAATAGAAAAAGGGAACATTAATTCTTTGTTGAAAATAAGATCCTATACGAATGATCTGTTCCCCTTTCCAAAAAGAATATATCAATCTAATTTTTTATTATTAGCATGTCTTTTTATTCTTTTTGGTTTAAGTTCTTGTAATAAATTTTTCAAACATAAAGAAGTTAAACCTGCATTGATAATTTATCCAAGCCCACCTGATCAGGCGCGTTTTCAATATTTAACAAAATTTACCTCTTCTTTAGATATTGAGAAGGAGGAAAGTGTGTTTTCAAAAATGGTATTGGGTAATTCCAGACCAAAGGGAATGGTAAAGCCTTACGGGATCGCTATAAAAAAAGGGAAAATATATGTTTGTGATAACTATGCAGGAGGATTAGAAGTTATCGATCTGGAAAAAAGAAAATTTGACTATTTTGCTCCCGCCGGAAAAGGCTTACTCAGAACTCCGCTCAATTGTTTTTTAGATGAAAAAGATTATTTGTATGTGGCAGATGCAGGCAGAATGCAGGTAGTGGTTTTTGATGAAAACGGAAATTACGTGAAAAGTCTCGGTGAAAAAGAAAAATTTAAACCAAGCGATGTCAATGTATATGAAAATAAAATATTTGTAGCCAATAGCGCAAACAGTAAAGTGTATGTTTACAGTAACGACTCCATCAGCAAATTACTATATACCATCCCCAGAGAAGATGATCCGGAAGCGGTTCATTTGTGCATGCCTACTAATATTGCAATTAGCGATGGAAAAGTATATGCTGCAGATTTCGGATGTTCGAAAGTGAAAATTTATTCTACCGATGGAAAATTCATTGACACTCTTGGTAGTCTTGGAGATGCCCCAGGAACTTTCGCAAAACTTAAAGGCATTGCAGTTGATAAAGAAGCCAATATTCTTTGTGTTGATGCTGCTTTTGAGAATGTTCAAGTGTTTAACAAAGACAAACAATTTCTGATGGATTTTGGCGGACATTTTCAAGGAAATGGCGGGCTGTACTTACCAGCTAAAATAATTATTGATTACGACAACTTAAAATATTTTCAGAAATATGTTGACCCGAGTTTTGATCTGAAATATTTGATCTTTGTAACAAGTCAGTATGGGCCCAATTTGATTAATGTTTATGGGCGCGTAGAACCCAAAGTTATTACTCCGATAAAATAAAAATTCTATCACCAATTTTCTAATCTCAATTCTCTCAAGCTTAAATTTTGTGAGAAAGGGGAAGCTTGTCACATGGTTAGAATCCAATACTTTAGAGGAAAAAAGCAAACCCTAGATATATTGTCAATACCTGCGAAATATCATATGATAATTTAAACCCAACATGTATTTTTGATGTGTAATGAAACAAGTTTTAATGGCTACCACTTTTGTCTTATAGTATATGGGCTCTGATAAATTAAAATCTTTCGTGTTTTTTATTTTTATTTTGACAAGTATTACAATGCTAATTATTCGTTGTACACCTGAAAAAAAATTCCACACACTTTCTACATTTTTTGATGGAGTCCCTGATTCGACAAAGAAAACAGAGGTTATTGTTGCCTCACAAAATGCTCAGAACAATGACACATCTGTGATAGCACTTGTTGTTGCACCAAAAGTGCCTACAGAAGGCTCAATACATAAACCCTTTGCCGAAGAGAAATGTACCAGCTGCCATGCAGCCGGCTTCTCCAACAGTCTTATTCTTCCTCCTTCTTTGCTTTGTTATACCTGTCATGAAGATTTTAGCAAAAAATATAAAGTTTTACACGGGCCTGTTGCATCCGGCAATTGCTTAATGTGCCACAACCAACATGAATCAAAATACAACAGACTTCTTCTAAGGAAAGGCCAAGATCTTTGTTTGTTTTGTCACCAGGCGAAACAGGTTTTATCAAACGCAAAACATAAAACGATTGGAGATAAAAATTGTACAGAATGCCATAATCCACACGGAGGAGAAGATCGTTTTGTTTTGATCCCGAATCCCTGATCAAAAAACTATTGAATAAGAAAGTAAAAAAATAATACAAAAGAATCAAAAAACAAAAATCATAATTAAGGCATATAACGACAAATTAAGCCAACCTATTTGAAGGTTAAAATATTTGAGCTAAAAATTGACTATTTTATTAATAGGGAAATTATGTTCAGGACTTTGCAAGAGTAGAGAGTGTTTCTGCAGATAACAAATCAGGTATCCTTAATTTAGATCTCGATATTTTCAAATCCCGCAATTATTTTGGAAGCCCCTTAAAGCTTGAAAGGAAACGCAATTATAGTATCGGTAAACCGGATGAACCAAAAAATGGTTTTTCACAACCTGCCCAACACCCCTTTAAATTTTGGCAACTCACAGGATACTCGGCTGAAATGCATATCAGAGGAAACTATGGACAAAACGAAACAAAAGAAGGAAATGTTACAACCGCTAAAGCCTCTCAGGCATACTTGTCTGGAGGAATAGGATTTCACACCCGTAGCTTTTTTGTACATCCGAATTTTATGGATGTAAACGTCAGCGGAGCGTTTAATCCTGAAACAAAACGAAATTATGCTGTTGGAATGCCTGATTACACAGAAAAAAATGACCTTGAGGAGGTAGACTTCTCAATCCATTTTTTTAAGAAACAACCCTTTGTTTTAACTACATCCGGAGGTATGAACAACGGTACTTCCAATTTTGATAACATTTCAAGAGTAAAATTTAAAGGTAAAAATATTGGAGCAGCCTTTTCCTATCCAAATAAGATACTTCCTTTTACATTATTTTATAACTATGGTGATTTAGAACAAAAAATAGTTGAATCGAATCGCTTATTCGGAACTAAACAACAATTATTTCAGGCAACAACCGGCAAATCTTTTACCCAATACGATAATACAACCATCGCTTACGACCACTCCATTTTTAACAGTTATCAAAAAGACTATTCTAGCGGCACTACCTACAGCGGTAAAATCTATTACGACCAAATAAATATCAACAATGCGATCAATTTCTTTTTAGATAAAAAAAAGAACTATAGTTTCAGTTCAAATATCAATAGTTTGAATGCACTAGGTAGCGTCAAAATAAATAATCTTACATTTTTTGAGAATTTGACAATGCGTCTGCCAAAGAATTTTTTCTGGACAAATACCTACAATTACGGTATTGTTAAACAGGATCTGTATGGTCAGGGATCGATCAAAAATTATAACCAATCCTTTCAGACTGCGTTGCGTCATCAACTATTCAAGAGTTTATCTACACAGATAATGTATGGCTATGGGGAGAATAAATCCAACAAGGTTTTCAGACAAGAAAGAAATACGATCGGATTTAACGCAGCCTATTCAAAAGTAATTCCTTATGGTAATTTCATTTTAAATTACTCCTATAATAAAGAATTCCAATGGATCTCCACCCCTTCTACATCGTTAACCATTGTTCATGAAAGATATCTACTTTTGGACGGAACCACTACACTGTTGGATAATCAACACATAGATATGCCATCAATTATAGTTACTGATGTCACAGGAACAATTGTTTACATACTCGGCACTGATTATCTTTTGATCAATAACGACCCGGTAATTGAAATTGTCCGAATTCCCGGTGGAGCAATTCCTAACAATTCAAATGTTTACATCGATTATACTGCAGTAAAACCGGGCAAATATAAATACACCTCAAATAGCCACGTCGTTTTCGCTAATTTTTTATTGTTTAAAAATAGATTGAGCCTATCCTATACATTCGCAAAACAGGACTTTAGTGATATTTCATCTTCATCAGATGTTCAGGTACTCAATTACTATATCAGACATAAAGTTGCAGCACGAGTGGATTTTGTTTTTATTAAAGCAGGGGTGGAATACGATTACAACAAAAGTTCTATAAGTCCATATGCCGGGATGAACTATTTTATTAAGTATCAAAAGATCTATAAAAGAATCAGCGTGACTGCAAATGCAGATCTGTCAGACATGCAAATGTTAGATAAAACTCAAAGGCGACAAAACATTGATCTTTCAGGTAAATTAGCCTATGCTGTAAAACGCAACATCTTCGTTAATGCAGATTATACTTATAGAAAAATGACAGGAAGAGGAATTGATCTTGATATTCAAGTAGCCAAATTATATGTTACAGGAAATTTCAGAAAATTATACCTATCGGTGGGTACAGATTTTTATTTGAGCAGTTATTTTTCTACGAAGACATCTTATAAAGGAACTTATATTCAATTATCCCGAAATTTTTAATTATGGAAAAGGTATTACTATATATAATCTCAGCTCCTTTACTATTAGGTCTTTGGTTCGGCAATACTCCTGCAAGTGTTGAAAAAAAAGTATTTTTTAACGATACAATTCCAGTAAAAAAAGACTCCCTTTCAGTTAATGCCTGCCTTAAATGTCACGAAAAACTGGTTGATAAAAAAGTGCCGCATAAACCTGTGAAAAATGATTGTGCGGTTTGCCATCAAAGTAATGGACAAGAACATCC
>JAPLDC010000029.1 GCA_026391935.1 Bacteroidota bacterium
CGCATTTTTCCCACATGATCTTTCCTAAACGTTTATGGAAATGATCTACTGATTTACTTCCTTTGATGGCAAAGAATTTATTGATCTGCGCTTGTGCCTCATTTTCAGCAGCCACAAATGCTTCATGTGTTGTTGGAATCGGTTTAACAGCAATTTCTTTTGATAAGTATGCTCCAATTGTATAAGGGATTACAAAGTATCCATCTGCTAAACCTTGCATTAAAGCGGATGCTCCAAGACGATTAGCGCCATGGTCAGAGAAATTTGCTTCACCTAAACAATATAATCCTTGAACTGTTGTCATTAAATTATAATCTACCCATAATCCACCCATTGTATAATGAACTGCTGGGTAAATACGCATCGGAACTTCATAAGGGTTTTCACCTGTGATCTGTTCATACATAGTAAATAAGTTACCATATTTTTCTTCCACCACTTGTTTACCGAATTCTTTTAATTGTGCAGGTGTTGGATTTTCAATGCTTAATTTTTTTGCCTGACTTTTTCCAAAACGATCGATAGCTGCTTTGAAATCCAAGAATACTGCCATTCTCGAAGCTCCAACGCCGTGCCCTTCGTCACAACGCTCTTTTGCAGCACGCGATGCAACATCACGTGGCACTAAGTTCCCGAATGCAGGATATCTGCGCTCTAAATAATAATCTCTTTCATCCTCTGGGATTTCATTCCCTTTTCTTGTATCATCTTTTTTCTTCGGAACCCAGATACGTCCATCATTACGCAATGATTCACTCATCAATGTTAATTTTGATTGATGATCACCAGATACTGGAATACATGTCGGATGAATCTGTGTAAAGCAAGGATTGCCAAAGAATGCTCCTTTTTTATGTGCTTTCCAAGCAGCAGTTGCATTACAGCCCATTGCATTTGTAGAAAGATAAAATACATTTCCGTATCCACCCGTACATAATAATACAGCATGTCCGAAATGACGTTCCAATTTTCCTGTTACCATGTCACGTGCAATGATGCCACGTGCTTTATCATCAATCTTAACGACTTCCAACATTTCGTGACGAGCATACATATCAACCGTTCCTAATCCGATCTGACGATTCAATGCACTGTAAGCTCCCAATAATAATTGTTGTCCGGTCTGACCTGCTGCATAGAATGTACGTTGTACTTGTGTCCCACCGAAAGAACGGTTACTTAACATTCCGCCATATTCACGTGCCAAAGGAACTCCCTGAGCAACACACTGATCAATGATGCTGTTACTTACTTCAGCTAAACGATATACGTTTCCTTCGCGGGCACGGTAATCGCCACCTTTAACGGTATCATAAAATAAACGGTAAATGCTGTCACCATCATTTTGATAGTTTTTTGCAGCGTTGATACCTCCTTGTGCAGCAATAGAGTGTGCTCTACGAGCAGAATCCTGATAGCAGAATACTTTTACCTTGTAACCGAGTTCGGCAAGAGAAGCAGCAGCAGAAGCTCCTGCAAGGCCGGAACCAACTACAATGATTTCTAAATTTCTTTTGTTTGAAGGATTAACAAGTGCAACAGAGGCTTTATATTTTGTCCACTTTTGCTCTACGTTTCCTTCCGGAATTTTACTATCTAATTTTGACATATGTTTTGAAATCTAAAGTTCAATAAATAAATTTTATTATCGGGAAACCCATTTTATTTTATAAGACCCAAATACAAAGTAATTGGCATGGATGCAAAAAGTAAAGTGATTAGAACGGCATACCAAAATCCGCATGCTTTAATTGCAGGTGTGTATTTTTTGTGATTCAAACCGAATGTTTGAAAGGCCGATTGGAAGCCATGTAATAAGTGATAAAACAACGAAACCAATCCTAATAAATAGACTGCCAGAATTATCGGATTAGCGAATACTGTTTTCAAACTTTCAAAAGTGTTATGTTCTTCCCCTTTAAAGACGGCTATTTTTGTTGGAACCCAGAAGTTTGCTAAATGCACAATTAAAAACATTAACAATAATGTTCCTAAAAGTCCCATTGAGCGGGAATACCACTTGCTGCTAACAGCTAAATTTTGAACAGCATATTTTTGCGGACGGGCTTTATTGTTTTGAAAAGACAAAATTAAGGCCTGAACAATATGCAGAATTATACCAAGAAACAAACCTACTTCAACCACACGAATGATGATGTTGTTTGCCATAAAATGTGCCGCCATGTTAAATGTTACGCCTCCGTCATTAAAATAAATGCAGGCATTAATTAAAACGTGAACTACTAAAAAGGAAATTAGAAACAAGCCCGTAAAGCCCATTAAGAATTTTTTTCCGATGGATGACGTTAAAAAGTTTGGTGATGTATTACTCATAATAGTAGAATTATATTATTCATTTTTTTTTCGCAAACAAAACTACACAAAAGATTGACATTTAAAAATGCGAAAAGTTAATATATTTAGCTGTTTATTTCATGAAGAAGTTATTTTGAAACCCAAAGTCGATCTTCTGAATAGCTTTTTTACCAATAGAATAGCAATGTTTTCTTTCTAAAATTTCCATATAATTCCGCATTTATTTTTCAAAAAAGACTCTTAGTTTATATCCAATTTAAATAAGGAATTTTCAATATATATATTTAAGAAGGCAATCTTTTTTGATAGCTTATAACTAGTTGTTAGCCAGCAAGTTTTGTTTTTTTTAATAAAATTCTTAATATTGCACTACATTCGTGCAACCAAATAGGTTTTTTTATCATCTACCAATAACAATAATTTTGCTCTCAATCACTCAAAATTGACGACTATTAAAATTAAATTACAATGATAAAAAGTAAGTTTTTTTTCGGATTAACATTGTTTACAGTGTTCTCTTTCACTGGGTTCAAAACGCTGAATGCTCAAATGGTTGGCACCAACGCTTATGTGAAAGGAGCAAGTGTAGAATTTGGAGTTAGCGGATCAGGAGGGTTTGAAGGTGTTGATCAGTCCATTTCTCCGGCACCTGCTGGTTACCATGCTCGAAGTACTTTTCTTCCTTTTGGATTTATTGCCAATCCTCAGGTAAATGCTTGGGCTACATTTGATGGTGATTTTTTTACACCTGGTAGTCCGGAAAATGGCTGGGGTTTTGAAATTGGCGTTGGAGGCGCTGCAGGATCGAATAATTATAATTTTGTTAATGATATTCCGGGGTCGATTACTAGCGTTGTCAATAATCCTACTTGTCATATTGTTGACTGGGAAGGGAATGCGACGACGGGAACAAATCTTCATTTTAAAATAGAATATTTATTAGAACAAAATGATTTGTTTTACACAACAACCGTTTCTATCACAAATAATACTGCAGCAGCTATTCCTGATTTGTTCTATTACCGAAGTTTTGACCCTGATAACAATGAAGAAATAAGTAGTGATTTTACTACTCAAAATACAATTGTTTGTCAGCCGTTTACTGTCGGAGGTAGTGGCGTTGCTTGTGTTTCGGCTACTTCTTTAGTTCCAGCAACACAACCTCAATCATACGTTGGTTTAGCTGGTATTGGATCAAATTTTAGAGTAACATATGGTGGCTTTTCTAATAGATCTGGGTCGGATATTTGGAACGGAACATCGATATCGCCTTTAACAGGTTTTTATAGTACACCTTTAGTTCAAACGGTTGGTTCCACAAATTTTGCCGATGAAGGTATTTCATTAGCCTACCGTGTTCAAAATCTATTACCTGGAGCAACTAAAACATTTAAATTTCATGTTATCTTGGACAATGCTGCTGCAACAGGTATTTTAACGGTTTCTTTTCCTGGTAGTTCCGTTGCACAAGTGTGTGATACCTCCTTAGTAGATACTATTGCTAGTTGTGGTGCTCCTGTTCCTCTTACTCTTACAGGGTCGACTGTAAATAATTACAGTTGGACATGGAGTCCTGCTGCAGGTTTAAGCACAACATCCGGTATTAATGTTATAGCAAACCCTACTACAACTACCACATATGTTGCCACAGGAACACCGACTAGCGTTTGTGTTGCTTCATCACCGGTAACAGTTCAGTTTGTAATGATAGTTCTTGGAGCTGTTGCTCCTCCTGTCATAACTCCTGTATCTCCTGTCTGCACTGGCAGTCCTCCATTTAATATTGGTGTGACTACGGCTGGTCCAGGAACTTGGAGTGGTCCAGGTATCACCAATACTTCTGCTGGGACATTTAATCCCAGTGCACCAGGGGCATATCTTGTTTCGTATTCATACCCTCTTCCTTGTATTTTAACTGATACAATGACAATATTTGTTGTTGGGGCAGATCCGACAATCGCGCCAACAGTCCCTGTTTGTGCTGGTTCAGCTTCATTCACAATGACCGCTGCATCACCTGGTGGTGTTTGGTCTGGTGGAGGCATTTCTGCTACTGGTGTATTTAATCCAACCACTGCAGGTACATTTACAGTTACCTATACAATATCGGGAGTATGTACAGCTGTAGATACACAGCTTGTCGTAGTAAACCCAACTGTGCCTCCGATTACGGGCATTTCGTATACTTCTCCTGTTTGTATTAGTGCCGCTAATCCTATTTTAACAACAGCAGCAGGTTTTACAACTGGTGGTGTTTTCGCTTCTACTCCTGCAGGCCTGTCACTTAGCTCTACGGGTGCCGTAAGTTTGGCAAGTAGTAGTGCCGGAACCTATACAATTACCTATTCTTTCGCTGCAACAGGATGTGGACCTGCTGGTTCGAGTTCTACAACGTTGGTGATCACACCACTGGCAGTTCCTGTTCTTGGATTCTCGTATCCCACAGTTTGTGCTACTGATACTGCAGATGCTGCACCTGTTCCTGTTGCCGGATTTACCATCGGTGGAACCTATTCATCAACTACGGGTCTAGTAATTAATGACAGCACTGGTGTTGTTGACGTGAATGGTAGCACTCCTGGTACATACACTGTTACTTATTCAGTAATAGGCTCTTCAGTATTATGTACTGCTTCGGGAAATAATACCGCAACGATCACCATTAATCCATTACCAATAATTTTGATGAGTCCGGAGCAAACCATTTGGGTCGGACAGAGTACATGGATCTATGCATCTGGTGGAACTTCTTATTTATGGAGCCCTTCAACTGATTTAAGTTGCCCGAATTGTGACAGTTCAATGGCTGCTCCACCTGTTACAACAACATACTGCGTGATTGTGAACCAACTTGGCTGTATTGACAGTGCTTGTTTGAAAGTAAATGTTGAGATCCCTTGTCCAAGTAATAGAAACATGGGCATCCCAAATGCATTTTCTCCGAATGGCGATAATGTAAATGATAAATTCTGTTTGGATGGATGGGCTGATTGTATCACTAAATTCGAAATTGTTATTTTTGACCGTTGGGGAGAAAAAGTTTTTGAATCAAAAGATCCTGATTTTTGTTGGGATGGTATCTTTAATGGAAAAGCTTTAGATCCAGGAGTATTTGTATATTTTGTAAAAGCAACATATGCTACAGCGGGTACACTGCCTATTAGTCCGCAAGGGTCATTTGATGTGAACAGAACAGGGAATATTTCTTTAGTTCGATAGAGTTTTTCTGAGAAAAGTGAAGAAGTGCGTATGAAAAAGATTTGTATAAGTTTATGTGGAGCTTTCATTATTGCGACAAATGCATATTCGCAAGACATGCATTTTTCTCAATATGATGAAAACCCTTCCTTAGTTAACCCTGCCCTGACTGGGGCAAATTTCGTAATGAGAGCATCCGTTATCTATAAAGATCAATGGAGAAGCGTTACCGTTCCATATAAAACCTATGGAGCTTCCTATGATATGAAGTTCAAGGCAAGTAGTTGGGATAAAGTAGACCCTTTTAGAACGAAGGCTTATAAAAAAGCATTTAATAGACTTGCCGGTGGGCTTGCTTTCTACAGTGATAAGGCTGGTGATGGAAACATGGGAACCAATCAAGCGAATCTTTCTCTTGCTACTTTTGTAAAAGCAGGAGATTACTCTTCTTTCTCTTTAGGTTTACAAGGGGGTATTGTTCAGAAAACAGTTGACTATTCGAAGTTTATTTTCTCTAATCAGTATAATGGAACCACTGGATACGATCAATCTATTGTAAATGGTGAACATTTTGGTTCTCAAAGTTTTGTTTATCCCGATTTTGCTGCAGGTTTATTATGGAACTATTCAAAGGATGAAAAGGCTATTGGAGAAAATAATCAGATCAAAGCCGACGTTGGTTTTGGGATGTTTCACATTAATAAGCCCAAACAAAAGTTTTTAGTAGGAACAAATGAACAGCTTTTTTCAAAATATGTTATTCATGGAAAGTTGTTGATGGGGATTCCTCATTCAAATGTTGCGCTTGTTCCTAGTATTCTTGTTGAATTGCAAGGTTCTTCAAAAGAAATTTTAGGCGGTATGATGTTTAAATATTATTTAAAGGAAGACTCAAAATATACCGGGTATGTTAAGAGATCCTCTATTGGATTGGGAGTGTCTTATCGCTATAAAGATGCTGTAATCGTTTCTGCACTTCTTGAAATGGGGCATTATGCAGTTGGTTTGTGCTATGATATTAATACTTCTGCATTAACAAAGGTTAGTACATTAAGGGGTGGGCCAGAAATTATGCTTCGCTTTAATTCTGCAAATCCTTTTCTTTTTCAAAAGTGACGTTAATTCAAGCCAATTTATATGCAATGCAGCAAATTTTTGGTCTTTGAGCGGGCGCTCTATCCTTATTAATATTCACCAACCAAACGTCATCAATACATTGGACACGTGACAATTGTAAAATAAATGATAATCTTGTTAGATAAAAGAAAAACCTCTGCAAATGCAGGGGTTTTTCTTTTTGATTGAAATTATTATATTTACAGAAATAATGAGAGCATATCTATCATTGTTAAATACCTTCCTTTCAAATAGAACAAATAATAATGCATATGAAAACGAACCATATGACAAATAAATAAAATTAAACGTATGAAATATTCAGCCATCGACAACAACCTATTTATCGAAAACCGCAAACGATTTGCAGCGAGTTTAAAACCTAATTCTATTGCTCTTTTTACAAGCAATGATATTTTACCTACTAATGCCGATGGTTCCATTGGCTTTGTACAAAATTCTGATCTTTTTTATTTAACAGGTGTGGATCAGGAAGAGACAATGTTATTGATCTATCCGGATGCCGTTAACGGAACACACAAAGAAGTTTTATTTGTGAAAGAAACGAGTGAACTGATGGCTATTTGGGAAGGAGCAAAATTAAATAAGGAGCAAGCAACTGCAACATCAGGAATAAAAAATGTAATGTGGAATCATGGTTTCGATACTTTTCTGAAATCAGTGATCTTTCAGGCAGAACATGTTTATTTAAATAGCAACGAACATAGCAGAAGAAGTATTGATACAGAAACGGCTGAAATGCGTTTCAATAAAATTTTTATTGCAAAACATCCTTTGCATAAAATTGAGCGCTCTGCTCCGATCATGCATAAGCTACGTGCTATCAAGTCGAAGTATGAAGTAGATCTGATCCAGCAAGCTTGCAATATCACTGAAAAAGGATTTCGCAGATTGTTGAAATTTGTGAAACCAGGAGTAACGGAATATCAAATTGAAGCAGAATTGATCCATGAGTTTGTTTCAAACCGTTCACGCGGATTTGCATACGGTCCGATCATCGCGTCTGGAAAAAATGCATGTGTGTTGCATTATATTGATAATAATAAAGAATGCAAAGCTGGCGAGGTGATCTTGTTGGATGTAGCAGCGGAGTATGGAAATTATGCTAGTGACCTTACACGTTGTTTACCGGTTAGTGGAAAATTTACTCCGCGACAAAAACAAGTATACAATGCCGTATTACGCGTGATGAAAGGAGCTACAGCAATGTTAACTGTTGGAAATAATATTCCTGATTATCACAAAGCTGTCGGAGCAATAATGGAAAAAGAATTGGTTGATCTTGGATTGATTACGATGGATGATATCAAAAAACAAAATCCTGATTGGCCTGCCTTCAAAAAATATTTTATGCATGGCACTTCTCATTTTATGGGGTTGGATGTGCATGATGTAGGAGACTTCAACCGTAAACTAGAAGCAGGAATGGTGTTTACATGTGAACCCGGAATATATATTCCTGAAGAAAATCTCGGCATTCGTTTAGAAAATGATATTTTAGTTACTGAAAAAGGTCCTTTTGATTTTATGAAAAGTATTCCTTTGGAAGCAGAAG
The DNA here is from genome assembly GCA_026391935.1 of Bacteroidota bacterium. Lineage (GTDB taxonomy): Bacteria > Bacteroidota > Bacteroidia > 2-12-FULL-35-15 > 2-12-FULL-35-15 > 2-12-FULL-35-15. The sequence continues at coordinate 8,207 of JAPLDC010000029.1, forward strand.
AAATAGAATCATTGATGAATTAATAATGTGCTGAGGTGCAAATGTGAAGATGTGCGGATCGAATTAAATAATGTGAATCAAGTTTTCATATTTCAGAAATCGATACATTAATATATATATTAATTAGCACATCAACCAATGTTCGCTGAATTTAAAAAATCAAAAATACATTATACCGATACGGGCAAAGGTCGCGTATTGGTGCTGTTACATGGCTTTTTAGGTTCGCATGAAGTGTGGAGCGAATTCGTAAAAAAACTTTCCAAAAAATTTCGTGTAATCGCAATTGATCTTCCAGGTCATGGTGAATCGCCATCCATTGGTTATTATCATAGCATGGAATTATTGGCGCAAGGAGTAAAAGCTGTTTTGGATAAAGCAGGAGTGAGGCGCTATATTATTACAGGACATTCTTTGGGAGGATACGTAGCATTAACATTTGCTGAGCTGTTTCCTGAAAATGTAAGTGGACTATGTTTATTTAATTCTACCTCTTATGCTGATTCGGAAGAAAAGAAAAAAGAACGAGGAAAAGTTATCCGGTTGGTGAAAAAGCAACACCATCATTACGTTTCCGAAGTGGTTACATCATTATTTGCCACTGAAAATGTTGCGAAGATTCCGAAGGAAGTAGAAAAGGTGAAAAATATCGCTGCAAAAATATCGCAACAAGCAATTATTAATACCTTGGAAGGAATGAAAGAAAGGAAGAGTAGAGATCTGATATTAAAGTTCGCTGAGTTTCCTGTTTTATTTATTATCGGAAAAAAAGATGGAGTTATTGATTTTGAAACGATGTATTCACAAATGGCATTGTGCAAATATCCATCGGTATTGATGTTGGAGAATTCGGGACATATGAGCTTTTATGAGGCTCCGAAGGAAACAGTAAAAGAATTGGAATTATTTGCGACAAGGACCTATCGGAATCAATATTAAAATTTCTGAAAACGGTTTTTAATAAGTTGGTCTCCATCAATGATACAAAGTGTATAAAAACCTTTTGGTAATTCTTCAATAAAAAGTGTGTTATTTTCTAAGCAATTATAATCGCCCCTTTTCATGACATTCCCACCAAAATCTGAAATAGAATAGGTTACATGAGACGTTTTACATAAATACTGAAGCTCTAATACTCCATTATTCACACATGAAATGATATTCTCAGAAACTAGCGTCATATGCGTGATTTAACGCCAATTTTTGAGATTTTGTTTTTATTTTTAGACGAATTATTGTTTTTATGTCGACCAATATTAAAAATAGTTCATTAAGCTTTATTGTTTGACAAATCTTTTGGTAACAGAGTTGTTCCCATCTTGTAGATTCAACAAATACAACCCATTTTCCAATTCTGAAATATTAATACTGTTTTCTCCAGATTGTATATGAATATTTTTTACCAATCTTCCGGTAGCATCATATATTCTTACAGAAACATTTTTGGATGATGAGGTGAAGTTGATGGTGATATTTTCTTTTGCTGGATTTGGATAAATAGATAATGAATTGTTGTTTGATATTACTTGAATTGGAACACTAGCAAATAATAGTTGACCGCACGGAGTTAGATTGTTATAGTAAAAACTTCTTATGCTATCTATTCTTGTTTTCATAATAGCAACACCAGGCAAGTTTCCAGGATTCACATAATCTCTTCCAAAAACATAAGCCAAATCAATTTCAGTTGAAGATCCTGGTTGCATTGTGAAAGGGCTGTATGAACCAACACCTCTTATGTCAGCTAGTACAGAACCAGCTGCAGTTTGATCCCAATTCGATTGCGGAATTCCACCTGTTCCAAACCATAATGGGTCTGAATTCCAAGGGAAAATATAATTGCTAACCGTTCCAGTTAAATGGCCATTTCCTCCATACATTAATGGAGTTCCATCCAACCAATTACAATTCATATAGGTGTAATATTGTATTGCGCCAATGGGGTTACTATTATAAGCAGAAAAATTATTTACAAAGCTGATTGTGTTTTTCATGCCGAGATATTCATTGTCTGCAATTCCATCGCCATAACCTAATCCATTTGGAGTTGTTAAGGCAGCGTCATCTATTCCGTTCGAATCAGCCAATGGGCCTCTTAAAAAAACAATTCCTTCAGCAGGAGCATATAATCCATAACTACTCGCACCTAAAGAATCGCCATTGTAAAAATAATACGATGCTCTTGTTACATCTGTTCCTAAAAAATCATCACTGCCATTTCCTAAATCCATATCTATCCAATTGGTGATAATAGTAGAGTCAATTGTAAAAGCACTTTTATTGATGATGTCATAATGAACAAAAATGGTATGTTGAAGTGCAGAGTCCGGACAATTAAACGAATAGGCTAACCCTAAAATTTCAAGATCAAGTCTTCCTCCACCCGTTTCGGTATGTAAATTTCTATCATCATTAAAAATAAAAAGAACCGCTTGATCTCCCTTGATTAAAGGATAATCTCCATTGGTTGTTGGATTGTAAAGTCCATCGCTATTAACATCTACAAAAGGTGCAAGTTTTGGAGATTGTCCTAATGAAGTATTTCCGTTTCCGGGCCAGTCTAAAATTATTTGGGGAACAGTATAACCAATAGGTAATCCTGTAGTAAAAAAAACAACAAAACTATCAATCGTTGTTTTGTTAATTTTCCAAACTCTATTCCATTGTGCATCTGTTGTTGCTGAATAACTTCCTGAATTCATAACTGGTCCTGGCCAAAAATCATTTCCTGTTTGTCGATATGTTTGAGCTGCTAATTTTAATGAACCGCCAGAATCTAACCCTCCGATCCACAAACTATTAGTAGCTGGAAGATTATTTCCAGATCCTTTTGGAATTTCAAGTCCAAGTGCATTTCCAAATAAGACTCCATCAGCACTTATCCATGCTTTTACATTATTAATATCTAAGTAGTCTCCAGCAATACTTGTTTGTGCATTAGTTGTAACAACACATGTGAATGTTACAACAATAAGTAATAATTTTTTCATGTGATTTAGTTTGGAACAAAAATGGAGGGATGATTTCCTAATGCTTGTTACGGCAATATGGTGGTATTAGTTGAAGTTAATTCAGTACATATAGTAAGCGGTTGTTTTTGATTTGTAAATGGTAACTTTTTCATGAGTACGACATATTGAGTCTGAAATTTTTCTTTTAAAATTAGCCTTAGCTTAGCTTGTTGCCGAACAACATCCCCATGTTTCATGCAACAAGCCGAGCCAAAGCATGTAACTGATACAAATCTATTCTATAAAAACCTGCTTTGTTATATAGAATGTGTTATAATTATACATATCAAACGATTATATATTCGTTCAAAAAAGCTTTAAAAAGACTATTATTATTGATATTGTTAAAATTTAAAGTATACAAGTCAACGTTATTTCCACATTCTTCCATAATTATACATGTCTAATGATGCTTTTGAATGAATAACAAGTCGAAAATAACTATGATATCTGATTTATTATATTTAATTTAGACCTATTGGTATAGTTTTATTGTTTCAAAAATGCCTATAAATAAAGGATAAAGCATATTATTGAAAAAAAATAGTTTAAAGGGAAACAGCTGCAGTTGGAATAAAATACAGTTGTTCAGTAAATGAAATATCGAATAAATATACATGTCAAACAAAGCATCGGATCAATTGCATCAATTGGTCAAATCACTCAATAAAACAGAAAAAAGGTATTTTAATTTATATGCTTCCCGACATACAATCGGCGAAAAGAATAATTATGTGATATTATTTGAGGCGATTGATAAACAAGTAGAATATCATGAAGGATTGCTATTAAAACAGTTTAAGAAAGAAACGTTTATCAATAACTTCTCAATCACCAAAGCTCGCCTTTACGATGTTGTATTGGATAGCTTAACAGCATTTCATTCCAAAAGTTCAATTGATGCGCAGTTAAAAAGAGATTTGCATTGCGCTGAGATACTATATAAAAAAACATTGTACGAGCAATGTGCAAAGATGCTTTCCAGTGCTAAGAAAGTAGCTAGTCGTTATGAACGACATTCTTCACTGCTGGAGATCAGCTTGTGGGAAAAAAAATTGATGGAAACAGAAAATTATTCCGGTAAAAAAGATTCAGAAATATTGGAGATGCTAAAATCGGATGATCTGATCAGCGAAAAAATTAAGAACTTCAATGAATACTGGAATATAAAAAGTCGCTTTTTTACGATCCTTAATACACAAGGAAAGGTAAGGAATTCGGAGGAAATGCTCCAGTTTAAAAAGATTATAGACAACACTTTACTAAAAAGTGAACACAAGGCATTATCGACAGAAACACGGTATCTTTTTTATCATATCTACAGTGCATATTATTTCGGGATCGGAGATCATAAGAATAGCTATAAAAACCTTGTAAAAAATGTTCAGCTAATCGAATCGTATCCGGATATTTTTAAGGAGGAGCCAAACATTTATTTTTCTGTGCTTACCAATGAAATATATGTAGGGAGCCAGTTAAAAAAGTATAAAGAAGTATTTGAAAGTTTGAAAAAACTACGATCATCTTTGGTGCAATTTGAAAATGGTAAAAATGAGGACCTCTCTGTAAAATTATTTTCAAGTGCCACAAGCATTGAGTTGTCGATATATCTGCAAACGGCAGAGTTTTACAAGGGAATTGAGTTAGCACCGAAAATTGAGGAGAAATTGAAAAGGTATCCTGGAAAATTTACCAAGCTTCGGGAAGCGTATTTTTATTTTAGTATGGCAGCAATGTTTTTTGGTGCTGAAAAATATACGCTTGCATTAAAGTGGATCAACAAGCTGTTGAACAGTCCGAATTTTGAGGAAAGCGAGAATATTTATTGTTTTGCTCAGATCATGAGTCTGATCATTCATATCGAACTGAAGCATGATGATTTTGTTCCTCATGCATTTAAGAGTGTTCATAGGTATCTGAGTTCAAGACACCGGGAATATAGATTTGAGTCAGTGTTCATGGATTTCATCGGTAAGATATTAAAGACAAAAAAGCGGGAAGAACAGACCAAATATTATAAGGAATTAAAAAAAGCATTGATAGAATTGAGAACTGATTCATTTGAACGTGCTGCCTTCGACTATTTTGATTTTATTTCTTGGGCAGAGAGTAAGATCGAACGAGTTCCTTATAGGGTAATTGTAGAAGAAACAGCAGGGATGAAAAAAGGTCTTTAGCTATAAAAAAATAAGAGCGGCACCTGCTCTCAAAGGTACCGCTCTCGGGGGTCTAAACTAAACAAACAAAACTAAAAATTAGATCACATTGAAAATGCTAAAAAATATTATTGATACTGTTGCAACAGCTAACAGAATGGTTACGGTTCCGATTCCCTCTTGGTGGTAATGCTGTCCGTGGCGGATTGATGTTTTTCTATTCATGGCTTTTAAATTTAAGTTGTTAAAATTGAGTAGTGTTGTTGCCATCTTTA
>JAPLDC010000079.1 GCA_026391935.1 Bacteroidota bacterium
ATCACAAAGCGTAAATGTCAATTCCTCCGTCATGCCGCCAACCTTTGTTTCAAAACTTTTCCAATTTTTGTGTGTATTTCCCGGCATGCATTTTTGCGAAGTATAAAACTCCAATCCATCAAAAAGAGGCACTTTTGAATAGTTGATTTCGGCAGTTAAATTACTTCCTTCAGCCATTTCAATTAAATGTCCCAACAGAGCAAATCCGGTAACATCGGTCATTGCTGTAACACCGTTAAGTTGCCCAGCTTTTTCGCCCAACTTATTTAATTGCATCATTTGTTTCGTTGCAAGATCTTTGTGCTCTTCTTTCAAAATTCCTTTTTTTCCGGCTGTTGAAAGAATACCAACACCAATTTTTTTTGTGAGATACAATAAGTTTCCTTCCTTGGCTGTATTGTTTTGTTTCAAATTTTTAAGGTCAATGATGCCGGTAACTGCGAGTCCGAAGATCGGTTCAGGACTATCAATGCTATGTCCACCTGCAAGTGGAATGCCTGCTTCAGCACAAATTGCACGTGCTCCTTCTATTACTTGCTGTGCAGTTTCTGCAGACAATAAATTTATCGGCCAACCGAGGATCGCAATTGCCATCAATGGTTTTCCACCCATCGCGTACACATCACTGATAGCATTAGCAGAAGCTATTTTTCCGAATTGAAATGCATCATCTACGATCGGCATAAAAAAATCTGTTGTGCTGATTATGCCTTGTCCGTTTCCAATATCAAAAACCGCAGCATCGTCTTTGGTATTATTTCCAACTATTAATTTGTCATTTTTAGGTGCAACAAAATTTGATCTTAAAATTTCATCAAGCATTTGTGGAGCAATTTTGCAACCGCATCCTCCTCCGTGAGAATATTTTGTTAATTTAATTGGTTCACTTGTCATAAGTCCTTTTGTAATATATTTTTCTAATTATTATTTATGTGCTGCTTTTATTATTTCTTTTGCGATTGTCTCTACTTCCATTTTTTCAAATTCAAGCTGAATAATTTTTTCCTTTGCTCTTTGTTCCTCACCATAATTATATGTTTTATCATAATACACCAGACAAATTTCAAAAGCAGTTTTATGGTCTCCTTCTTCTAGTGCGCTAATGGCACGTTTGACATGTTGGCCACCCAAACGCTTTCCAATTCTTTCCGTGGCAGCGATCAACAACTTCTTGTCAAATTTACCATATTCCTTTGCTAAATAATTTACCCTTTCTTCTATCGGAAGATTTATTGAAACGACAATGGCTTTTTGCATTTGTTCCCACAATCCGATCGGTAGAATGTTCTTACCAATCATTCGGCTTTCATTTTCTATCCAGCAGTTTTTTTTAGGATCTATTTTGGAAAGATGAAAAGAAAGTTCATTTTCAAAATGTTCTTGAGACAATTGATCCTCCTCTCCTAAAGAGCCGAAAGAAGAGCCTTTGTGGTGAGCAATTTTTTCGAGGTCGATGATTTGTTCTTTTTGTTTAAAAAGTTCGTGCAAAACAATTGTTTTTCCAGTGCCTGTTTTTCCTCCAAGGATTAAAATATTTTTCGGTTGTAAAAAACTTTCAAGGACATGCTTACGGTAATTTTTATATCCACCTTTTAATGTAATACATTTAAATCCGTATGTTTCCAAGAACCAAGCCATGCTTGAGCTTCGCATACCACCTCTCCAGCAGTGAACTAAAAATGTGCCGGTCTTATTTAATTTGATCGCATCTTTTACATATTCATGAAGTTTTGGTCCGACCACTTCAAGTCCTTTTAAAATAGCAGGTTGTTTACCTTCTTTTTTATAAAGTGTACCAATGAGAATGCGTTCTTCATTCGTGAAAAGAGGAAGATTGTGGGCACCAATAATATGACCTTGAACGAACTCGGCAGGAGTGCGTACATCAACTATTGGATTTGTTTCCGATAGTTTTAAAAATTCATTTATGTTTATGGCTGTTGGCAAAATTATTTTACCTCCTGCATCAATTTGCGAATAAGTGGAGAAACAACGATCATGATCAAACCTGCGATAAGTGCATATATGGCAAGTTGTTTATAACCGTCCGTATAGGATTGCAATTTTTCCATAAGTGATGCATTTTCATTCGGACTCGACATGCCTGCACCTAATAAACCTGCAGCATATTGTCCGTATGCACTTGCTAAAAACCACATTCCCATCATCATTCCTGCCAATCTTTTGGGAGATAGTTTTGTCATGATAGACAATCCTATTGGCGATAAGCAAAGTTCTCCGAATGTTATTACTAAATATGCTATTGTGAAAATATTCAAAGATGTTTTTCCATCAGCGCCAGCAAAAAACCTTGTGTAATAAAAAATATAAAATGCAGCTGCAAGAAATAAAAATCCTATTCCGAATTTTATTACTGTATTGGGTTCAATTTTTCTTTTGATCATAGCAAGCCATACCAATCCGAGTAAAGGACTGAAAATAATAACGAATAATGAATTCGAGGTATTGTTAATAATATTCGGATTCATTTTGAAGGTCAGTAAACTGTGGTGCAAATTGTCTTGAGCAAAAAGTGCTAGAGAGCCACCGCTTTGTTCAAAGAATGCCAAAAAAACAATTGAAAAGAGGATGAAAACAAAGGCTGCAATCAATTTCTTTTTTGCGGCAATTTCTTTTTCCTTCATCGTTTCATAAAGAAAATATAGAATTGCCATCGGTCCGATCGTATACATAAAATAGTCTGTGTAGTCCGTATTTTTTATCATTATAAAAATCAACGGAATGCTGATAAGTGAACCAAGATAAACGGCTATTTCTCTAGCGGTTCTTTTTGAAGAACTTAAATTTAATAAGGGTGAATTCCCTATTGGGCCTAATGATTTTTTTGTAAATAAAAATGTTACCAAGCCTATGACCATTACAATTGCTGCGGAAAGAAAGGCATAGCTCCAGCCATAATCTTTACTTGTTCCAAGATAAACACAAACTGCACCACCAAGTAATGCACCAATATTGATACCTGAATAAAACAATCCGAATCCTGCATCTCTTCTAGGGTCCCCTTCTTTATAAAGATCACCGACCATGGAGGAAATGTTTGGCTTAAAAAAACCGGTGCCTATTATTGAAAGAGTGATTCCTAAATAAAAAAATTGTTGAGGAGAAACAGCGATGATAATATTTCCTGCGATCATTACCAATGCACCAAATAAAAGCGACTTTTTAAATCCTAAAATTTTATCTGCAAAAATTCCACCGATAAAGGTAAACGCATAAACAAATGCTTGAATGGCGCCATATTTTAAATTAGCGTCTTTGTCAGATAATGACAATCCCAACATTTTATCTGCCATGAAAATAGTCAGAACCCCTCGCATTCCATAAAAACAGAAACGCTCCCACATTTCTACTAAAAACAAATACCACAATTGTTTTGGATATTTACCTTTAAAATCCTGAATTTGTTCCAGTGTCAATTCGTTTTCCATGGTGTTTTTTATGAAATGAGTGTTATGTTATAAAAAAGGAATAATGAATTAATTAGTGAAATTACATTAGGCCTTTAAATTTTATTATTTACAGTTGAAAGGTAATATTTTAAATTGATTTTCCAAGTTCATTTGAGTTGTATAGCTCTATTTTCCTTTCAAAAATTCATTTTTATTTGATTACAAATTAAGCTAAAATTTCTATACTTTTGTTCAAGAGTATTCAACAATCGTTAATCAACATTCAATTTCAAAAATATGTACGGAAATTTCAAAGATCATCTTCAAACAGAATTAAAAAGCATTGAAGATTCAGGTTTATTCAAGCGTGAACGGATTATCACATCAGCTCAAGGAGCCGTTGTAAAGGTGAATGGCAAAGAGGTCATAATTTTTTGTGCAAACAATTATCTCGGACTATCATCTCATCCGAAAGTGATCGAGGCCGCTCATAAAACATTGGATCGTCATGGTTACGGAATGAGCAGTGTTCGTTTCATTTGCGGCACACAGGATATTCATAAGGAGCTGGAACAAAAACTTTCGAAGTTTGTCGGGCAAGAAGATACTATATTATATGCAGCTTGTTTTGATGCAAATGGTGGTGTTTTCGAACCATTGTTTGGTGAAGAAGACGCCATCATTTCTGATGAGTTGAATCATGCTTCAATTATTGACGGTGTTCGTTTATGCAAAGCACAACGTTATCGTTATAAGAATTGTGATATGGCAGATCTGGAAGAACAATTAAAAGCGTCCCAAAAACAACGTTTTCGAATTGTTGTGACAGACGGTGTTTTTTCAATGGATGGATTTGTGGCTCCTTTAGATAAAATTTGTGATCTGGCTGAAAAATATAATGCGATGGTGATGGTGGATGAGAGTCACGCAAGTGGTTTTATTGGCAAAACAGGAAGAGGAACTATTGAATTGAAAAATGTAATGCACCGTGTCGATATCGTTACAGGAACTTTAGGGAAAGCATTAGGTGGAGCAATGGGTGGTTTTACTTCTGCTAAAAAAGAAGTGATTGAAATGTTGCGTCAACGCTCCCGTCCATATTTATTCAGCAATTCATTAGCTCCTCATATTGTTGGTGCTTCCATCGCGGTGTTGGATATGTTAAGCGAAACAACAACATTGAGAGATAAATTGGAATCAAATGTAAAATACTTTAAACAGGGAATTAAAAAAGTCGGATTAGAGATCAAAGACGGTGATTCTGCTATTGTTCCAGTTATGTTATACGATGCAAAATTGGCGCAACAGTTTGCTGCCAAACTTTTGGATGAAGGCATTTATGTTACAGGTTTCTTTTATCCTGTTGTGGCAAAAGGGCAAGCACGTATTCGCGTTCAATTATCTGCTGCACACGAAAAAGAACATATTGATAAAGCGCTTGCCGCATTTGAAAAAGTGGGGAAAGAGTTGGGAGTGATAAAATAGCTGTACTTAAATAATGAAATTATAAAGCCGTGTACTAACTATAGGACACGGCTTTTTTTAAAATTTATCTAATCTTCAATTCCAATGTGCATCAATGCATCGCCTTGGTTAACCACAGGTTGATTATTGATTCCTAAGATATATCCATCGGTTGGAGAAATTAATTTTTCGTCATGCTCGCCATATGGATCACAAATTTTTCCAATGAGATCTCCTTTTTGGATATGAGAACCATTTGTTTTTGACGTATGAAATAAGCCGGAAGATTTTGCTCTTACCCAAGTGGTTTTATTTATGATCACTGTTGGATTATTCGGAATATCCGTTTTGAGCATTTTTAAATGTTTCATCAAGCGGATGCATCCGTTCATTCCTTCGTTGATGGATAAATAATCGAAGCGGGAAGATTCTCCTCCTTCAAAAACCAAGATCGATTTTCCTTTTTTTGCTGCTTCCTTCCGTAAAGTGTTGTCGCGGAAAGGGGCATTAATTATTAAAGCAGGAGAGAATTTTTTTCCCAGATCTATATTTGTTTTGTTGTTGAACACACAACGCAACTGTGGGTAATTATTGATCTTTGCTCCACCTGTATGAAAGTCGATTCCAAAATCAATTTGTGAAATGATCTCATTCATTAGATCGTATGCTA
>JAPLDC010000025.1 GCA_026391935.1 Bacteroidota bacterium
ACTTGAAGATGTAATATTCAATCCGGCAACCTTGCCTTCTAATGAATTTACAACATTCATTTCACGTGCACCTTCAACGGCCTCTCCTTTAACTTCTTGTGAGGCATAACCCAACGATTTTTTTTCGCGGGAAATTCCAACTGCAGTAATAACAGTTTCTTTTAACATAATTGTACTCGCAACAAAAGAAACATCGATTACATCCTTATCTGCAAGAACAGTTTGAAGGGTGTACCCTACAGAAGAAAAAATTAATTTTTTTCCGGTGCCTTCAACTGAAATAGAATAAGCACCTTTCACGTCAGTAGTAGTAGCTGTGGTAGTACCTTCAACTAAAACTGTGACCCCGGGAAGTGTTTCATTGGTTTTTGAATCTTTTATTGTTCCCGTAATTACTCTAGCCTGGGCAAATATTACCACCTGGCATAGCATGAGGATGACTGTAAACAGTCCTTTAGTTTTTTTCATATGTGTAGCATTTAAATTTTCGACCAAAATATATTAAAATAATGGTTTATTTAATGTTTAGAATCATAAAATATTAAGAGTCGGTTTTCGAATGCAGAAAAAATTTTAGAGCAATAGAGAGGGAATTACAGCTGGAAAACAATAATATAAGTTACTATATATCAAACAATTAAAACTATTTGATTTTTTTGAAAAAATTATAAAATTGGGAACTAGCTATAATAAATTAAAATGCTTTGTTAATAACTTTACATTATTATAATATCATTTTTATATTACTAAATTCTTTTTTCGGACGTATTATCTCAAATCAGCATTAATTGCATTCAGCATTTCAGAACCCGGGCAAAGATCTGACTTGGTTAGCGAATTCAAAGGTTTATCGGTAGTTTGTATCATATGGTGCAGATCTCGTGCGTCTGGATTCACATACAACAGACCTGTTAATATTTCATTTTTTGATTTCGCATTTAAAACGGCATTCATTGCAGATTGCCTATTTAATGGATCCCACTCTTCGGCTAATTTATGCAATTGGATAACTGATCCATCATGCATGGTCACATTCTTATGCGTTCCTTTTCCATACTCAACACTAATTTCTTTCATATCAGGAACAAAATCTACAGTTGCAGTAGCCTCAATATGCTCACGCACATAATCGTACGATTTTGTAGAACCCATATTATTATTAAATGTCACGCAAGGAGAAATTACATTAATAAATGCAAAACCTGGATGGTTCATCGCCGCTTTTATTAATGGGACCAATTGTGCTTTATCTCCCGAAAAACTTTGCGCAACAAATGTCGCTCCTGTCTCAATAGCAAGACTAGCAAGATCAATGGGTTCAAATAAATTTACATTCCCGCTTTTATTTTTAGATCCTTGATCAGCTGTTGCAGAATCCTGCCCTTTGGTCAAACCGTAACAACCATTATTCATTACTATATAGGTCATGTTCAATCCTCTGCGTATCACATGTACAAACTGTCCCAAACCAATACTTGCAGTATCCCCATCACCTGAAACACCAAAATAGATTAAGTCACGGTTTGCTAAATTAGCTCCAGTAGCTACAGAGGGCATTCTCCCATGCACAGAGTTAAATCCATGTGAATTACTTAAAAAATATGCAGGTGTTTTTGAAGAGCAACCTATGCCAGAAAATTTCGCTAATTTATGCGGTTGAATATTCATTTCATAAGCAGCCTGAATAATTCCTGCAGAAATGGAATCATGACCACATCCTGCACATAGAGTAGAAAGGGCCCCTTCATAATAATCGACAGTATATCCCAACTTGTTTTTTTGCAATTCAGGATGACGGAATTTTGGGCGTAAGTATGTCATAATTCAACTATTATTTTTTATACACTATATTATAAATATGATTTTATCTGATCAAAAATATTTTTGGCAGTAATAGGCATCCCATCATAATTCAAAACAGAAATTAATTTTTTGTGATCAAACCCTAATTCGATCATCAATAAGCTTTTCATTTGAGCATCTCGATTTTGTTCAATAACAAAAATTTTGTCATGTGAATTAATAAAACTTTCTACTTCTTTATTAAAAGGAAAAGATTTTATACGAATCGCATCCACAATAATTTTTTCCTCCTTTAAAATATCCATTGCTTCTTCAGCAGAAAATTGTGATGTTCCGAAAAACAATATTCCATTCTTCGATCCATTTTTATTCTGATAAACTTGTGGGGTAGGCACCATCTCTTTTGTAGTATCCCATTTCCGATTCAATCGATCCATGTTGCGCTGATACGCTTCACTATCTTCCGAATAGGTTGCATATTCATCACGTGATGTTCCTCGTGTTACAAATGAACCTTTAGTTGGATGCGTTCCCGGAAGTGTACGATAGGTGATACCATCATTATCAACATCTAAATAACGACCAAATCTTTCAATTTTATCTAAATCTGAAGCATCCAACACTTTACCTCTTTTGTATTCTCGCTTGTCATCAAATGCTAATGCGTCCGAAATATGATCGTTCATTCCAAGATCAAGATCTGTCATAACCATTACAGGAGTTTGTAGTTCCTCGGATAAATCAAATGCATCCAACATTGAATCAAAACACTCTTTTGGAGTTGAAGGAAATAATAATACATGTTTTGTATCACCATGAGATGCATATGCGGCTAACAAAATATCGGATTGCTGCGTACGTGTCGGCATCCCTGTTGAAGGACCGGCACGTTGAACATCAACAAGTACAGTTGGAATTTCTGCAAAATAAGCAAGTCCTAAAAATTCATTCATTAAAGAAACACCTGGTCCGCTGGTTGCTGTAAAAGATCTGGCGCCATTCCAACTCGCTCCGATTACCATTCCTATTGCCGACAATTCATCTTCCGCTTGCACAATTGCAACGTTTTTTTTTCCTGTAATTTTATCATCACGAAATTCATTTGAATAGTCAATAAAAGCTTCGATGACAGATGTAGAAGGAGTTATCGGATACCATGCTGCAACTGTTGCTCCTGCATATACGGCTCCCAATCCACATGCAGCATTCCCTTCCATCAATATTTTATCCTTAAGTAGATCTCTTCTTTCTATCCGAAAATCTAATGGATATTTAAAATTCGCATGAATAAAATCCGAACCTAATTTCAGCGCTTTTATGTTTGCAGGAATTAATTTTTCTTTGCCTTTAAATTGTTCAGATAACAACTCTTCCAAAACATTAAATTCAATATCCAACAATGCGGCTAGTGCTCCAACATAAATAATATTTTTAAATAATTGTCGCTGCCGTGCATCCGAATAAGCATCATTACACATTTGCATCAGAGGGATACCTATATAATTAATGTCTTCGCGGATGTATTCAGAATGTAAATTCTTTGTGCTATCATACAAGAAATAACCTCCCGCTCTTACACTTTTAACATCATTCATCATGCTTTGGGGATTTACTCCTACCAAAAGGTCAATCTCTTCTTTTCGCCCCAGATATCCTTTTTCACTCACACGCACTTCATACCATGTTGGTAATCCTTGTATATTGGAAGGGAAAATATTTTTTGGAGTAACGGGAACACCCATCCTGAAAACAGCTTTCGTAAATAGGAAATTTGCACTTGCCGACCCTGTTCCATTTACGTTTGCAAATCGTACTACAAAATCATTTATTTTATTTTTTTTAACTGACATAATTTCTGTCTTTAAATTATTCAACTCCTCTGAAGACGTTTTTAATTTTTGTAATGGATTAGGAAAATTTTTCAATTTTCAAATTGCCACATTTTGAATTTATTTATGGGAAGCACATCCACTACCTGCCTTCGAAACATTGTAAAAGAATTTTTGCATATCCCATGCAGCTGTCGGGCAACGCTCTGCACACAATCCACAATGCAGACAAACATTCTCATCTTTTACCATTACTCGTTTTGTTTTTAATGCACTTGAAACATAAAGATCCTGTGAAAGATTAGTAGCAGGTACTTTTAACATGGAACGCAGATCTATTTCACTTGCATTTCCCGTAAAGGAGATGCAGGCAGTCGGACAAACATCCATACATGCATCACACTCGATACATTTATCGGTTGTAAAAACTGTTTGAATATCACAATTCAAACAACGTTCTGCCTCCTTAAACCCTGTGATGTGATCATACCCAAGTTCTACTTCTTTTTTTCTGTTCGCCAATGTGATTTTTTTATCTGCTTGAGGAACAGTATATCTTTGATCATTCACAACTGCACTATCATAAGCCCATTCATGAATCCCCATTTTCTGACTAACAAGATTCACAAATGGTGAGGGACGAACATTCATACTTTCACCTCTGCACGTCAAGTCGATAGAGATTGCAGCCTGGTGTCCGTGGGCCACAGCGGTGATTACATTTTTAGGACCCCATGCAGCATCACCACCAAAAAACACTTTAGTATTTGTAGAAACAAAAGTTACTTCATTCACTATTGGCATATTCCATTTATCAAACTCGATTCCCAGATCACGTTCTATCCAAGGAAAACTATTTTCCTGTCCAACTGCAATCAGCACGTCATCTGCCTCAATAAAAACATCCGCTCCACCAACAGGGACTAATTTCCGTTTTCCTTCTTTAGTATATTCTGCTGTGACCTTTTCAAATGTCATTCCTTTCAATACACCATTCTCAACCACAAAAGATTTTGGCACATGGTTATCAATGATCGGTATATCCTCATGTGCAGCATCTTCCTTTTCCCAAGGAGAGGCTTTCATCTCTGCAAACGGACTTCGTACAATAACTTTCACTTCTTCTCCACCTAATCTGCGAGCTGTTCGGCAACAGTCCATTGCCGTATTTCCTCCCCCTAAAACAATAACTTTTTTGCCAACATTTTTTGTATGTTCAAAGGCAACATTTGCTAACCAATTAATTCCAATGTGAATATGTGCAGCACCTTCCTTGCGACCGGGCAGCTCAAGATCTCTTCCTTTTGGAGCACCTGAACCAATAAAAACAGCATCATAATCCTTGTCCAATGTTTCCTTTAAACTTTTCACATATTCATTGAAATGTGTGTGGATGCCAAGGTCAAGAATGAAATTCACCTCTTCATTCAAAACCGATTCAGGTAAGCGGAAAGAAGGAATTTGGGAGCGCATAAAACCTCCTCCTAATTTTTGCTGATCGTACAAATGGATTTCGTACCCCAAAGGAGCTAGATCGCGTGCGACTGTAAGGGAAGCAGGACCAGCTCCGATCAATGCAATTTTTTTTCCATTTTGTTTGAAAGGAGCCTGAGGCATGAATTGTTTTACATCCCCTTTATTATCTGCTGCAACACGTTTCAAACGGCATATTGCTACTGGCTCCTCGTCTACACGCCCTCTTCGGCATGCTGGTTCACATGGTCTGTCGCATGTACGGCCCAAAACTCCTGGAAAAACATTCGAATCCCAATTGATCATATAGGCCTCGGTATATTTTTCCTCCGCAATTAATCGTATATATTCAGGCACGGGGGTATGCGCGGGGCAAGCATGTTGGCAATCTACTACTTTATGAAAATACTCAGGATTGTTAATATTTGTTGGTTCCACTCTTTATCCATATTTAATTTAATAACCATAATTCGCATAAAATATATGACGTCCGTCATATATTTGTTAAAAGTGGGAAATATATCCAACATATCCAAAATATCCTTTTTTATTTTAAAAAAAAGGTTATTGAAATGTATATAAACAGAATTACTGGTTTTTATAGTGATTTCTGATTACCACTTTTTGTAATTCGCGTTTGATGATAAGATCTGTTACGATCATTGAAAATGGTTCGGTAGAATTTTCGCGAACAGCTTTTTTGATCTGCTAATCTATTAGCTTTTTAATATGGGGCTCTATCTGATCAAATAATTCTTCGTAAGCGTTGAAAGCATTACCAGAGAATTTTATTTCCATCCCAAACATATCAAAATCTTTTATGATTTGATCTGCAGTATCTTTTATGAGATCGAGCCGATTTATGTATTGGGAGAGGTCGGTTAAGTTCATTTTTGTTGCTCTCTTTTTTTGCCGCAAATACGCAAAGGCGTGAAGTATTTTTTATTACGATAATAACAATCCTCAAATAAAAAAATCAGTAATAATCCGTTTTCTCTCCGCCATCTGCATTCCTTTATTTTTTATCTCACAACTTTCAAAATCAATCTTTCGACAATGCGATCATTAATTATATGCTCATTAATTATTTCATCTACGTCGCATAATTCCACTCCCACATAAAAAACTCCCTCCGGATAAATTACAATTGTTTGTCCAGAATCACAAATATCCAAACAACCTGTTTTTTGTGCCCGAATCTTTATCGGAAGCTCCAATGCTTTTAATTTTTTTTTGAAAGCATCCACTACTTCCATACCATGTGCTTCTCCGCAGCTCTTTCGGAAAGCTCCCTCCGCCCGCTGATTAGTACAAATAAAAATATGTTTATCGTAGACCATGTTATACCTCTCTTACCATCAAGCTTTCAGCAAAGCCTACCAAAGCTTCTTTTTTTGATTCGGCAACAGGAATATCTTTCAAGAAAGTCAATGATAACTCAAAATACTTTTGCATTTCATTTTGAGCCAATTCTTTAACATTTAAAAAATTGTAAATGTTGGTTACTGCTAATACTTTTTCTTCTGCATCAAAATGAGGTGCATTTATCCATTGATGCAATTCTTCTTTCATAAAACGATTTCCCTCAACCATTTCTATCGCTTTCAAGAGTAAATAAGTTTTTTTATTGGCGACAATATCTCCACCTTTTTGTTTTCCGAATTTGGAAGTATCCGCATAAACATCTAAAATATCATCTTGTAACTGAAATGCTAATCCAATATTTTTCCCGAAATTGTATAATCGTTGTGCATTTTCTTCATTTGCATTACCAAGCAGTGCTCCGATCTTCAATGCACCACCCAACAAAACAGCAGTTTTCAACTCAATCATTTTTATATATTGAGGAATAGAAACTTTAGATATAGTTTCATAATTCATGTCGTATTGCTGACCTTCACAAACTTTTATCGCAGTTTCACTAAAAATATCAAGAAGCCGAGGAAGCAATATGC
>JAPLDC010000196.1 GCA_026391935.1 Bacteroidota bacterium
TTATTACTATTGGCAGCATTGCTTTGCTTATTTTTTTAGCTATTAAAAGAAACAGAAAAAATATTGCAACCATTATCATTGGTGTAGTGGTAGCTATTGGAATTGTCTTTAGTGTCGATTACTTTTATAATAATATTTTACAGGATCATCAAAGAATTAGAATTGATGTGTTACTAGGAAAAGAAGTCGATTTAAAAGGCGCTGGTTACAATGTAAATCAGAGTAAAATTGCAATTGGCTCCGGAGGCTTTATGGGTAAAGGATACTTAAAAGGAACACAAACAAAATACGACTTCGTTCCTGAACAAGACACTGATTTTATTTTTTGTACAGTGGGTGAAGAATGGGGATTTGTAGGCAGTAGCACTATCATCATTTTACAACTCTTTCTCATCATACGGATTATTTTTATTTCGGAAAGGCAGCGTTCGCCCTTTAGTCGCATTTATGGTTATGGAGTAGCATCAGTCCTTTTTTTCCATTTGACAATAAATGTAGGGATGACCATTGGGCTTGCACCCGTTATTGGAATCCCATTGCCTTTCTTCAGTTATGGCGGCTCCTCACTATGGTCATTCACTATCCTGCTTTTCATTTTTATAAAATTAGACTCGAAACGACTCCAGATCTTAAGATAATTATATAGAATTATTCATTTAACTAATAAAAAGTCATGAAAATTAAAAAAAATTGGCACGAGCATCACACAGATACATTAAACTTCAGCCAACGTCTAGCCGACAAAGTTGCAAATGGCATGGGGTCATGGAATTTTATTATCATACAATCCATTTTGGTTATCCTTTGGATGAGTTTAAATGTTGTTGGATTCATAAGCCATTGGGATACTTATCCGTTCATTCTTTTGAATCTTTTATTTTCTACACAAGCAGCCTACGCTGCTCCAATCATCATGATGTCGCAAAACAGACAAAGTGCGAGAGATCGAGTGCAAGCTGAAGCAGATTATCAAACTAACCTAGAAGCTAAACTAGAAATTGAAGAGCTTACGAAAAAATTAAACTCAATTGAAATTGACAAACTGGATAAGATTATTCAAATGTTGGATGAAATGAAAAAAAATAAAAACTAATTCCGTTTTATTAAATTTTGCTTTTTTTTAGATACCATATTAAACAAAATGATATTTTAAAAAATAGCACTTATTTTTTAATAGAAATTGGCAACTTTTACTAGTTTTCTGGTATCTAAAATCCTGATCTTCCTGCCTTCTGTTTCAATCAATCCTTCATCCTTAAAAGTATGTAATAACCGCACCAGTGTTTCAACAGCTGTTCCGGTTAGGTTGGAAAGATCTTCACGTGATAAAGTAATATCAACAGAAGCGTCAGGATTATTTTTATCTCTAAATTTTTCTTTAAGAATAAGTAAACTCAGGGCTAAACGTTCACGAACTGATTTATGGGCAAAGTTGGCAATACTGTTTTCCAAAACGCCAAACTCGTGACTGAGATTCTTCAACAATCTATTAGAAAGGACTTGAGATTTTTCAAGCACTTTCAAAAAAACATCTTTAGGAATAAATGAAAGAATCGCATCTTCCAAAGCAGATGCAGAATCTGAATACGCTTCTTCACTCAACAATGCAGGATAACCAAGAAGATCACCACTATTGCAAACATATATTATTTGTTCACGTCCTTCTCTATCGGTCTTATATTTTTTCACCCTCCCTTTTGTAACATAAAAAATTCCGGAAGGAAATGTTCCTTCACTGAATATTGTTTGACCCTTTTTAAATTTATATTGGATCATTTTGGACTTCAATTGTCCCAAATCTTTTTCTGGCAATCCCTCTAATATGGAATCACTATTGAAATGAAATTTATCTATCGGAAATGAGGTGGGCATAAAATTTATATATTACGAAGTTACGAAAAATAATTCAAATGAAAGCCCCATATCACTAATAAAACCAACTAATTGGCTTATAAAACACCCCTATCAATCATCCTGAATAATTGATATTAATCAACTTTTTTTACACATCGTAGTCAAAATAAAATCAGAATGCTCCATTTACCTTTGTTGTGATATTCGTTTCTCAATAATAAAACTGAAAAAATTTAATTCTTTCTCAAATATAATTTTCAATCAAATGATCTTTGAATGTCTTAAGCTAAGCATCAACATAGACGATGATGCGTTTAACACAGTTTATCCAGAAAAAATTCGAACGCTCGCTAAAAGACATTGGACACCAGTTGAAATAGCAAAAAGAGCAGCTGCATTTTTAGTTGATAAACCCGGGACAAAAGTTTTGGATATTGGGTCTGGGGTAGGCAAATTTTGTTTGGTAGGTGCCTCGTGTACAAAAGGTAATTTTACCGGCATTGAGCACCGTAAAGCATTGGTCGACTTATCAAATAAAATTTCCAGAAATCACCGTATTCAAAATACAAATTTTATAAATGCAAATATAATATCCATTAAATTTAAAGAATACGAAGCCTTCTACTTTTACAACTCTTTTCATGAAAATGTAGACATGACTGCCAAGATAGACGATAACATTCAAACGAGTTTTGAACTTTACAATCTATATCACACGCATGTTTACAATCAATTATCACTTGCTCCAATCGGCACAAGGCTCGCCACTTATTGGAGCACTAAAAGAGAAGTGCCTTCTAGCTATCATTTGAAATTTTCCTATAAAGATGGTTTATTGCTATTCTGGGAAAAAACTAGTTAATAATTAAAACATGGAAGCGAAATTATCAGCAAAAGAGCACCTTATCAAGCAGATCGTAAATCGTCTTCGAAAGTTTGGCTTTGTGCATGTGAATGAAGAAAACATCCGTACAGATGAAGTGTACAGCCTCTATTTTTCAAAAATATTAGTTGAAATGTTGGGAGAAAACACAGAATCAGATCAAATGATCAATGAATTACTTAAGTCAATTAAATTGAATTTGAAAATAATAGAATAAAAGAATATGAACAAAGAAGCCATTTTAGGCAGAACAATAAAAGGAAGACTTCAATTATTTTTTACTTTCTTCGACAGTCGTTGGGAGGATCTTAATAAACAAAATTGGAAAACCTGTGTTTATTCTGATTTTAGTGCGGGTCTGATTGTCGCATTAACTGCGATCCCTTTAGCCATGGGTTTTGCAATAGCTATGGGAATGCGACCGGAACAAGGTATCATCGCAGGAGCATTGGCTTGTGCAGTCGGAAGAACATTTGGAGGGTCAAAATATCAGGTTTATGGG
>JAPLDC010000373.1 GCA_026391935.1 Bacteroidota bacterium
AAAGCATAGCTCTCAAGTAGTACGATTCATAATCGTCATAGTTTTTATCAATCGCCCTGTTATAATCCTTTAATGCCAGTGAGTCTTTTCCTAATCCTGCTTGAGCTTTCCCTCGTTCTCTGAAAGCTTCTCCTTTTTCCGGATCAATTATTAAAGCCTGGTCAAAAGATAGGATCGCATTTCCATAATCTTTTGTTTTTGTTGCCGCAATTCCATAAAAATAATAAGCGGGATAGGACGAAGGATTTAATTTTATAGCCTTTGCATAATCTTTGATCGCATCAGCATAAAATCTTTTTGAAATTTTATTTTCTTTTTTCTTTAAATATACTTCTGCGGAATCACATTTATGATTCCCTGATTGAACATATTTTGCACTGACCTCTGATGTGTCAATGGGAGTAGCAGCATCCTGAGCGAAGGAAACTGAGGACCAGAATGACGTGATCAATAAGAAGTAAAATAATTTCGACATGATGCGATGAATTAGGATTTAAATTTACTATTTATTTTTTAGAATTCTGATCGTAGGCCATCGCAAAACGGATCTCCGAATAGGTATATTCATCTCCCAGAGATTGTTTAAT
Organism: Bacteroidota bacterium; assembly: GCA_026391935.1. Taxonomy (GTDB): domain Bacteria; phylum Bacteroidota; class Bacteroidia; order 2-12-FULL-35-15; family 2-12-FULL-35-15; genus 2-12-FULL-35-15. The sequence continues at coordinate 588 of JAPLDC010000373.1, forward strand.
CGCTCCGAATAATGTTGTGTCGAGTTTTTTTGACACAGTAATTATATTTTTCATTTTTTCTTCATTTACAAATAGTTTTACATCTATCATGCCTAAACCAGCATAATAAGCTAAATGTCCCTCAATTGTCATCGCAACCATTTTTCTCTCTGAAGCAATCTCTTCTATTGATTTCCCCTGCTTATATAAGTTAAATGTAACTTCTTTTGTATTTGTTTTTTCTAATTTTTCTTTCTCCGTTTTACGCACTCTTTTCTTTTCTTTTTCCGGTTTGATAGTGCTTAATTCATTAATACGCTCCTTGTTCTCTTCAATAGTATTGATCTTTTCTTTTGAAAACTCGGAGTTTTCGGTAGCCGTTTTTACCATTGCTTCTGCTTTTTTTATCAACTGAAGTTGTTTAAAAAATAGCGCATCCAATTCTGACAATTCTACAAGGTATGCCTTTACTTTTTTTTCTGATTGAAGATGCTCTATCTGCTTTAAGATCGTTTTTGAAAATTGTTTTAGGATAGGAGTAAAATGATTTTTTGCAGCTTCAATGCGTGTTTTTAGCTGTTCTTTATAATCAATTTGTTTTGAATTGAATATTTGTTGTAGTTGATTTAAAAATTTATCAGCAACAAGTTTTGTAGCATCCACTTCCTTTTTTATTTCAAAAGCCCATTCGAAATATTTCTGTTTAGTTGATTTTTGTTCATCTTTTTGATAACTTTCGATATGTGCCGTTAGCAAATGACTTAAAGGTGCCATATTAAAACACTGCACTACATAATTTTGGAAAAATATAAAAGATTCAGATTCGAATAAATCAGATAAAGCTTCAGCGCTTTCTTTAGTATTTGAATATTCCGTAATACCATTATCTACATTCAAACTATTTGTATTGATTGGAGAAGATAAAATCAATCCATCTAAGTTTGTTAACCTTGAAAGGGCAACATAAACTTGTCCAGGTGCAAATGCTTGCCCGATGTCAATAATAGCTTTGGTAAAAGTAAGCCCCTGGCTTTTATGAACGGTTATCGCCCAAGCCAATTTTATAGGGTATTGGGTAAATGTTCCGTTTATTTTTTCTTCAATTTCGTTGGTCGTTTCATTGAAGGTATATTTTATATTTTGCCATTCGTATTTTTCAATGCTAACCGCTTTGCTGCCATCAGCAAAGCTTACTTCAATTAAATTGTCGTTGATATTTGAAACGATGCCTATTTTCCCATTAAAAAATCGTTGAGAACCTGTAGGGTCATTTTTAATAAACATGATCTGAGCACTTTTTTTTAATTCTAAATTAAGTTCAACCGGATAAGAGTATTCATTAAAATCGCCTGTTGTTTCTGCTTTGTAAAAATAGGATCTCCCAGTGAGACCTGATAGCGATTCTCGATTTAAGGCATCTGCTTTGTTGTTGTGTGTTGTTAAATGAATATAATTTTCTTTTATATCCGCTTTAAAATCTGGTTTGTAATGTGAATTTAGCGTTTCGATATCCTGTTTTGTAACCTGGTTACATCGTAAATTGTTGAGGATTGAAATGAATGAATTATCTGACTGGCGATAAATTTTATCTAATTCGATGTATAAAGGTTTATTATGGATGAGCGCCTGTGCATCAAAAAAGAAGGCACTTTTATAATAATTTTTTAGGTAACGCCATTCTTCATCTTTCACTACCGGAGGTAATTGTAAGAGGTCGCCAATAAATAAAAGCTGTACCCCCCCGAAAGGTAAATGATTTTTTTTGCGGACACTTTTTAATACAGTATCAATAGCATCAAGCAGATCGGCTCTAAGCATACTTACTTCATCAATAATAAGTAATTCTAACTCTTGTAAAAGTTTGCGTTTACTTGCATTAATTTGAAAACCTTTAAATATAGTGTTCGGAGTATTAATTTTTATGTTCTCATTGAATTCGATTTGAGCATCTCTAACAGGAATAAAAGCACCGAAAGGTAATTGAAAAAGCGAGTGAATCGTGACACCACCTGCATTTATCGCAGCTATTCCTGTTGGTGCAACAATTACAGCGTTTTTGTATGTATGTTTAATTAGGTGTTTTAAGAAAGTGGTTTTTCCTGTACCCGCTTTTCCCGTCAAAAAAACATTTTTGTAAGTATTGTTTATGAATTTAGAAGCAATGGATGCTATTGAATTCTCCTCACGAATTTCTGTCATATCTTCAATTGAATTACGGTACTAAAATTACTGCTAAAAATAATACAAGTCAGATATTAATGCAAAGAAATATTCTCTTTTCATCTGCCTATTATTACTGCCGGATTTTCTGTTTAGTTTATTGCTGGATTTTATAAATATAAACTAAAACGAGTCCGAAAATTTGCTGATGCAAAACTTTTATTTGACAAAATGATGCAACATGGTTTTAGTGATGCATTTATTGTTGTATTAAAAAACAACAAACAAATTACCATAAGTGAAGCCAGCGCCCTAGAGAGAGAATATTAATTATGTTTTTCATTTGTTTTAATAAATATTTGGTGCTGCCGATTTTAAATGATTTTACTTGTCGGGACTAAAGTTTATTGTAATATCAAATAACACACCTTTGTTTGGATTAGTACCCCCTTAATTTAAGCGTTTTTGGATAGAAAACAATTGTTTTGAAACTTATTTTTTTACTGAAAAAAATCATTTTTTTGCAGCTAAGGTTTTACGATTTTTACATTCTGATATCTAAATCAATATTAGGATGGAAAATTACAACCAAAATGTCAAAATCTTACGTTGGGTTGCAAGAATAATGGCCATGTCATTTGCAGCCTTTATTAGCATTTTTGCTCTTGATGTTTTTTCTGGAACGAATAGTTTTTGGGAGTCAATTTTTGCATTTTTTTTGCATCTTATTCCTACCTTTTTAATAATTCTTGTAATAATTATTTCTTGGCATAAAGAATGGATTGCTGGATTTGCATTTTTGCTCTTTGGGCTTTTGCATAT
>JAPLDC010000181.1 GCA_026391935.1 Bacteroidota bacterium
AGTTTTTTTACATTTAGAAATAAAATCGAAAAGGAGAATGAAGGATATGTAATGTATAAACGATGGGAGCAATTCATTGAACCCCGTGTTGCTCCTAGTGGAGACCGAAGTCTGCTTAATAATGGTAATCTAGAATTACAGAAGTTGATTGAAAGTCATACTTATAAAGGTTCAATGATGGTGGGAGGAAACTGGTCTCCGATGGGTTCTTTTGGTGTTCCCGGAAATGGAGGAGGAGCAGGGAGATTAAATTGTATCGCTTTTCATCCTACGAATCCTAATATCATATGGGTAGGCGCTCCTGCCGGAGGATTATGGAAAACAACAGATGCCGGTGCAACCTGGAGTACAAATACAGATGCATTGCCTACGCTTGGGGTAAGTTCAATCGCCATCGATCCTACTGATACAAATATCATGTATATCGGTACCGGTGATCAGGATGCCGGCGATTCATACGGTATAGGGGTTTTGAAATCTACTAATGGTGGGCTGACATGGAATATCACCGGTTTAAATTGGATCACAAGTTTATGAAGAAGTATTGGTAGGATATTATTTAATCCGAATGATCACAATATGCTCTTCGCAGCTACCAGTTATGGTGTTTACAAATCAATGGATGCAGGAGCAACATGGACGAAAGTATTGACTAGTGGTAATGTAAAGGATATGGAATTTAAGCCCGGTGACCCATCGATCATTTATGCAGCATCTTCCGGTGCATTTTACAAATCGATAAATACAGGTGCCTCATTTTCTTTGGTTAGTGTTTCGGCAGGTTTACCTTCCAGTTCAACGGTTAACCGAATGGCTATTGCAGTTACTCCGGCAGATCCTTCTTTTGTTTATGTTTTGTGTTCGGCTAATTCTGACAGTGGTTTTAAAGGTTTATACCTCTCTACAAATTCCGGAATATCTTTTTCTTTGCAAAGTAATTCTCCTAACCTATTAGGATATGACTATACCGGTGGTGATGCAGGAGGAAATGGTTGGTATACACTTTCACTGGATGCTTCACCTTATGATGCAAGTGAAGTTGTTGTTGGTGGAGTAAATATCTGGAAGTCGAATGATGCCGGAACAAATTGGTCATGTCTTACTCACTGGTGGGGCGATGGCGGATTGCCATACGTTCATGCTGATATTCATAATTTAGCATATCGTCCGGATGGTTCACAGACATTCGCTGTTTGTGATGGAGGAATTTTTGTCACTTCTGATCTTGGTGGTTCGTGGCAAGATAAAAGTAATCAAATGCAAATTGGAGAAATGTATCGCTTGGGAAATTCTGTTACAAATTCTAATTTGGTGATTCAAGGCTGGCAGGATAATGGCTGTAATTTATTCAACACAGGCGTGTTTGATAGAGTTCTTGGAGGTGATGGAATGGAATGTTTTATTGATTGGAGCGATCCTAATTATATGTATGGTGAATATCAAAATGGTGCAATACAAGGTTCTTCAGATGGTGGTGGAAGTTTTAATGATATTGTAAATAATATCACAGAACCTGGGCAATGGGTTACTCCATGGATGCAAGATCCTATTGATCCTGCAACAATCTATGCCGGTTTTCAAAATGTTTGGAAGTCTACAAATAGAGGAGGAATATGGACAAAAATATCAACGTTTAATTCCAGTGGATTAACGATCCTTGAAGTTTCAAAATCAAATCCGCTTTATATTTATGCTGCGACTTCTGCCGCAATCTATAAAACAATCGATGGCGGTACAACATGGACAACAGTTATTTATCCTTCTGCCGGTGGTGAAGCAATAACTGCTTTAGAAATTTCTACAATAGATCCAAATAAAATTTGGATCACTCGATCAGGATATATTTCAAATAATAAAGTTTACAAATCGATTGATGGTGGAGCTAATTGGACAAATTTATCAGGCAGTTTATCTAATATTCCTATTAATTGTGTAGTCAATCAAACAGGAACAAATGATGGAATTTACGTTGGAACTGATTTAGGTGTTTATTATATTGATAATGATCTTAGCTCCTGGATGCCCTTTTCTAATGGTTTGCCGAATGTTGTGGTTGATGAACTTGAAATTCATTATGGCACGAACAAATTACGTGCTGCAAGTTTTGGACGCGGTTTGTGGCAAACAACAATACATGATCCTTTATCTTTAAAACCTTTTGCCAATTTTGCAGGTGATACATTGAGTGGCTGTCCCGGATTTAATGTTCAATTTTCTGATAGCACAACAAATTCACCTATTGTCTGGAACTGGACTTTCCCTGGAGGAACACCTTCAACTTCATCTCTGCAAGATCCTATAATTTCATATAATTTACCGGGAGTGTATAATAATGTAAAATTAATTGTTACCAACGCATTTGGAGTTGATTCCGTAACAAAATACAGCTACATAGCTGTTAGTCCGCAAGCTAAACCTACTATCACATTAAATAAGAACGATACAATTTGTCAGGGACAATCAGTGATATTGGCTTCGAGTACAGGAAATTCATATTCATGGTTTCCAACTCTACAAACATTATCTTCTATTAGTGTAGCCGTTTCAAGTTCACATTGTGTTACAGTCACCGACTTATTTGGATGTGCAGTGTCCTCTGATACGACAACCATTTTTGTTGCTCCTTTACCTGCAATTCCTATTATTACATTGAGTAATGATACTTTGTTCTCAAATTTCCCAACCGGTAATCAATGGCTCAATAGCGGTGTTATTATTCCGGGAGCCACGGGTTCATATTATGTTTTACCTTGGTTTGGATTAACGATTACTTTGCGGCAAGTTGATAGTGTTACAGGTTGTTATTCATCGTCTGCACCATTTGTTGGAATAGAAGAGTTAAGTGTAAATGGAATAAATTATTCTGTAT
>JAPLDC010000009.1 GCA_026391935.1 Bacteroidota bacterium
CACACACATCGCACTTTTGTTTCCGATAGAAAAAGCAATAGCTTTTTCTAAAGCTATTTTTTCATTAATACTATATTCAAAATAAACCGGATGTGATGTCAATTCGGGATATTTCTCTTTGTTAGAACTTTCGTTTTGAAAATTATTTACATGATTAAATATTTCAGAAATCTCTGTTGAAGGTGTACCAGGATAAGAAAAAACCCCATCAACTCCTGCCTCAATTGCGGCACGAGCTATTCCTTCATTCCCCATCACAGATGTCTTGTGATCTGAAGAATGTGATCTCAAAATATTTATCGTGCGTTCAATCATGTTATATCACATTGTTTTTTACCATCTCATTAAGTTCTGCCTCAGAAAAACCTGACTCAGAAAAAACCTTATTATTTTGTTCTCCCAAACGAGGAGCAAATGCAAGTACATTATTATTTGCTTTCAAAAAATCTGTTTCTACAGAGGATGGAAAAAGTGAAACTATTTTGCCATCGGGCAAAACAGTTTTAATTAATCCCTTAGAGACAAAATCAAGAGCCGCAACATCTTTTGTAGTATTCACTGGAGACACAGAGAGATTAATTTTCAAGGACAATTCAACAAATTCTTTTGTAGAATATTTTTTTGTGTACTCACCTATCTCTTTATAGATCTTCTCCTTTTCAATCATTCTTCCGGAATTTGTTCGTCTGCTTTCACTTGCCAATTTTTCGAATCCAATTTGTGAAGAAAACTTAGCCCATTGAGAATCATTTCCTATTGCGAGGTATACCATTCCATCTTTAGTCGGATAAACGTTACAAGGAATAAAACTACGGTGCTCATTTCCGCTTCTTGTAAAAAGTTCACTATCATTTTTCACAAATTCCAATTGAGGCAATGCTGTTATTAACCAACTGGCAGCGCATTGTGCCATAGAAATATGAATTTCTTTTCCTCCCACTTTCTTATTTAACATTGCAAGTATTACCTGAGTGAATGCTTCATCACCAGCCTTGAGATCAATTATCGGAATTCCACAGGGAACTGGTTTTCCATCCGACTCTCCTGTTAAATAAGTATACCCCATCAACGCTTGTAATGCAGGGTCGTATCCAGCACGATCCGGATAATCTGGTCCCATAGCGGAAATACCACACCATATGATATTTGGATTAGCTTGTTTTAATGTTTCAAAATCAATTCCAAGTTGTTTGTATCTTTTTGGCAAAGTATTGCACATGAACACATCAACCTTTAACTCTTTAATTACTTTTAAAAGAAGTTCTTGCCCTTCCTTCTTTTTTAAATTAATGGTGATCGCTTCCTTTCCGATATTAGGAGCAATGTAATAGGAATGCAAATCATGATAACCAATGTCGGAACCTATGTATCTATTTGGATCACCGGCATTTCCACCACCATCCTCTGCAGGCGTCTCAAGCCGAATCACTCGCCATCCCTGATGCACCATTCTTTGTGTCGCAAAAGGCAATGCTAAAGCTTGCTCAAGTGATAATACAGTAATTTGATTTCCTTTTTCCATTATTTTTTTGCAACCAAGACGCGAAGACACAAATTATTTTTTACTTCATTAATCGTATTTCATAAATGGATTAAAAAAATATAGGTTCTTTAAATTCTCCATACACTTCTTTCATTGCAGAAACGATTTCACCCACCGTACAATATTCTTTTACTGCAGCTATTATCGATGGCATTAAATTTTTATCGTCGATTGCATCTTGTTTTACTAATGCCAGGCAAGCTTTTACCTTTTCAGAATTTCTTGCTTCTTTTGTTGTTTTCAATTTTCCTATTTGAGCATTTGCTGCTTTTAAATTGTAAGGATGAAATTCAACATCTTTTGCTTCTTCTTCTCTTGTATAAATATTTACACCTACTTTAGGAACTTTACCAGTCTGCATTCCCATTTCTCTAACATACGCTTGTTTAGAAACAGACTCTTGAATTTTTCCGGTTGCTACTGCATTAATTATTCCATCCCACTTCTCAACCGTTTTCATTTCTTTCTTAATTTCTTCCTCAAACTTATCAGTCAATGCTTCTACATAATAAGAACCACCCAAAGGATCAACTGTATCACAAATCCCCATTTCATGGATCATGATCTGCATCGTTCGCAAAGAAATTTCAGCAGAATGTTCTGTAGGAATAGTATACGCTTCATCATAACTGCAAAGCGCCATTGTTTGCGTCCCGGAAAGCGCACTTATCAATGCATAGTAGGCACTTCGTACAATATTATTTTCAGGTTGTTCTTTTGTTAATCCTCCGCCACCTCCACCAGCGATCATTCTCATCCAGCAAGAACTATCTTTTTTTGCACCATATTCTTCACGGATTATTTTCGCCCACAATCTTCTTCCTCCACGGAATTTTGCAACCTGCTCAAAAAGATTTCCATAAATATCAAAATTGAATGACAGTCGCGATGCAAAATCATCGATTGTAATCCCTCTACTCAAAGCGCCATCGGTATAAGCCTTTGCGATACAGAAAGCATAGGCCATTTCCTGGATCGGGTTAGCACCACTTTCTCTGATATGATATCCGCAGACACTCACAGGACTATATTTTGGAACATGCTTAGCGCAATATTCAATTGTATCTACAACCAATTTTACAGATTTATCTACAGGAAAGATCCAAGTTCCTCTGCCGATAAATTCTTTCAAAATATCATTTTGAGCGGTTCCGCGAAGTGTAGAAATATCATACCCTGCTTTTTCAGCCATAGCAATATACATGGCAATCAGAATAATTGCAGTTCCATTAATTGTCATTGAAACTGTTATCTTATCAAGGTCAATATTTTTAAATGCAATTTCAAAATCATGCAATGTGTCTATAGACATACCTACTCTTCCTACTTCACCAAAAGCACGTGGATCATCGGAATCTAGTCCACATTGTGTTGGAAGATCGAAAGCAACATTTAATCCTGATTGTCCGTTTTTTATTAAAAATTGAAATCGTTCATTAGTTTCTTCAGGAGATGCAAATCCGGCATATTGACGAATAGTAAACGGTTTATTGCGATACATTGTAGGATGAATACCACGAGTGAAAGGATATTCTCCCGGCATCTCATGCGCACTATTTGTTCCATTCAAATCTTCTGCAGTATAAACAGGATTCACTTCTAATCCGGATTCAAGAAAAACCGGCTTTACATTTAACTCCTTCGCAGTTTTGCCTTTCACAGATTTTATATTTGCATCAGCCATGATCGTTTAAAATTTTTAAAAATTAAATTATGCCGTTATATTCATTGTATTAAAATATGCTACCACTTCCATTACTTTACTTCCTGTAGGAAAGGCTTGTGCCGCACCAATTTCTTTTAACTCATCAATATCTTTAGCAG
>JAPLDC010000148.1 GCA_026391935.1 Bacteroidota bacterium
GAGGTGGTAAATTATTACGGGGAAGATGAAGGAACAAAAGCGATCATTTTATATACAGAAGGATTTTCAAATCCAAAAGAATTTATGGATGTGGCGAAGGTGGTTGCAAAGAAAAAACCAATTCTAGCCATGAAGGCAGGACGTACTGAAGAAGGCGCCAAAGCTGCGGCTTCTCATACAGGTTCATTGGCAGGTGTCGATATTTCGACAGAACTGATTTTTGAAAAAATTGGGATCCTTGCTTTTAACAATGAAGAAGAAATGTGTCAAACTTCAATGGCATTTGCAACTCAACCTATTCCGAAAGGAAATCGTGTTGGAATTATTACCAATACAGGAGGACCTGCTGTTATCGCAACGGATGAATTGGTAAGTGCCGGTATGGTTTTGCCACCATTATCTGAAAAAGCAAAAGAAATATTGACGGCAACCATGTTACCGGAAGCGAGTATCAACAATCCGATCGATGTTGTGGCCACAGGTAGTGGACAACATTTCAGAAGTGCGTTGGATGTATTAATGAATGAAGATACGATCGATGCAATCTATATAAATTTTGTTACAGCTCCTTTTACTGATACAGACGAAGTAGCAAGACAAATTGTGGAAGTGAACAAAATGAAAAAGAAGCCTATCGTTTGTAACTTCATGACGAATCTAAGTATGGAACGTTATCAGGTTACAACCAAAATTATGAAAGATGGCGGTGTTCCTTGTTATGCTTTTCCTACTACAGCTGCAAAAGCGCTTGGTGCTTTGTATAAGTATCATTTGGTAAGCACAAGAAATATTGGAGAAGCAAAAGCCTTTTCGGATGTAAAAAAAGAAAAGGCTTTAGCGATCATAAATGAAGCAAAAAAAGAAGGTAAATCATTTCTTTCTTCAACTCAGGTTTATAATTTATTGGCGCAATATGGTATTCCGGTTGCTGATTGGCGTATTGCCAATTCCGTTGACGATGCTGTAAAAGCTGCTGCTGAAATAGGTTTTCCTGTTGTCGTAAAAGCGGATGCCGAATCGTTGGTACACAAAAGTGATATGGGTGGCGTCGCGATTAATCTGAAAAATGCAGAAGATGTTCGTGCTATAGTTGAAAAAATGAAAGCGAAATTCAATGCACCAGATCTAAAATATTTTATTCAAAAATTTCTTCCTGGTGGCAGAGAATTAATTGCTGGTGTAAGTGCAAAAAAAGATCTTGGACATTTGATCATGTTCGGTCTTGGAGGCATTTATGTGGAAGTGATGAAAGATGTTGTTTTTAAAATTGCTCCAGTAACCGAAGTGGAAGCAAGGGAGATGCTTACAAAAATAAAAGCTGCTAAATTATTGGATGGAGTTCGTGGTGAAAAAGCAATTCATAAAGCAAGTGTTATTGAAATAATTCAGCGATTATCGCAATTAGTTTGTGACCTTCCAATGATAGAAGAAATGGATCTTAATCCGATAATGGCATTTGAAGATAAAGCTTTTGTTGTTGATGCACGTATTAAAATTTAATTTAAAATTATCACTTTAAAGAATATGGAACAAGAAATTAAAAAACCGTATAAAATTGAATCGGCAAAATTGATGAAGAAAATAATGGGAGATTATTTTCTTGGGTTTAAAGACACAAAGAAAAAAATTGCCTGGTGTACTAGTGTTGGACCAGCAGAATTGCTTCGTTCATTCGGATTTGAAGTTCACTTTCCTGAAAATCATGGTGCTTTATTAGGAGCAACACGAACTGCGAATGATTTTATTCCTGAAGCAACAAAGTTGGGTTATTCGAACAATATATGTTCTTACTTAACTGCAGATGTAGGTTCGTATATGAAAAAATCGACTCCGCTTACTGAGCATTACGGTTTAGAAACTCCTCCCAAACCGGATTTGATTGTTTTTAATACCAATCAATGCAGAGAAGTGCAAGATTGGTTTACTTATTTTGCAAGAGAATTTAACTGTCCTGTTTTGGGAATAACTCCTCCTCGACACGTTGATGAAGTAACGCAAAAAGAAATTGACGATGTTTCAGCTCAGTTTAAAGCAATGATCCCGACTTGCGAACAAGTTAGCGGACAAAAATTTGATTTAGACAAATTCAAAGAAACAATACGATTAAGTAAAGAGGCTACTGATTTATGGAAAGAAGTATTGTGGACAGCAACAGCAACACCTTCTCCAATCAGCTTTTTTGATGCTACTATTCACATGGGACCTATCGTTGTTTTAAGAGGGACTCAAGCAGCAAAAGATTATTATGCTACACTATTAACCGAATTAAAAGGAAATCTTGAAAAAGGTGTCGGGTTTTTAGAAGTTGAGAAATGTCGTATTTACTGGGATGGGATGCCAATATGGGGGAAATTAAGACCATTAGCAGACTTGTTTCTTCAAAATAATGCGGCAGTTGTCGCTTCAACTTATTGTAATAGTTGGGTG
>JAPLDC010000144.1 GCA_026391935.1 Bacteroidota bacterium
ATAATGTTTTGATGCCATCGCCAATCCAAGTAAACGAGGCATTTGCCCTCCGGTAGGTGAAATATCAGGTGAAGAATTTTTAATTTTTGTAAGATCTTTCCAGGAACCATCCGCATTCAAACTCCGTGTTCCGAAATGCCCTCCCATTTGTCTGCCTGCACTCATCGGTTCTGCCTCTTGATCCGTATGTCCGTATAAACCTGCAAACCATTCTTGCAACGTAAGATTATCCGTGGCAAACATAAATGTTTGATCACGGTAATAGCCAGAGCGGAAATCTCCATTTTGAAAAACTTTTGCCATTGCTAATTGTGGGATCTCTTTCCCATCACCAAAGATTCCAAATTTTGCTTTTCCTGTAAGTACTTCTTTTCTGCCCAATAAACTGGCTTCACGACTTTCAAAAGCTATTCGATAATCGTTCAATACTATTTTGATGTATTCTGTAACTTTTGTTTTTCCTGAAGACATTGTTTCTTCTTTTAACATAAAAAATTGGCATTAAATCTATCCGGCAAATATTAGCATTTGTAGGAGTGACACTGTTTTGTTTTATTTAAAAAGCGATTTATTCTGAAAAAATGTAAAAATTAATTAATATTTTTCGTTATATAGTTTTACCGCTGCTCTGTTGTAATTTGTACGTTTTCTTTTAAATGTTCCGGAAACAATCGGGCAAGCTATTGCAGCAACCAGACAAACGGCACTGCCTGTAACATATCCGGGATTCAATCCTAAGGAACCACTAGCACTCGTATTTCCATAAATCATACTTGCAATTAACAACCCATAAGCACTGATTCCAAGTGGAATAGCCGCAAAACCTATATATTGCATGGCCTTCGCGTCTTTTGCACTACTTACAAGTGTCATTATTTTTTTATCTTTTGTTTCCATTAAAATAGTATGAACGTCACGTTCTCCTATGCGAACATTTTTTTGTCGGTACCTTCCGGAGCCCCACATCTCAATTTTGTTTGATTCGGAAGATTTTCCTACATAATAATCAGAATTGTCAGAAACTTTTACTTCAATTTTTGGGGCAGGCTCTTGTTTGAATACCTCCTTCATTCCATTGGAATAAACAATGAAATTAATATCTGACTTCTTCTCAATATAAGTGGGGCCATCAAGAAAATCAAATTTTTTGAATTTAAGTTCAGTAGAATTAATTTCAATAATTTTAGCAATGATCTTTTCGGAATTGTTTTTTGTGATGGTATCCTGAGCGAAGTTTACTAAAGTAAAAAAGCAGAGTAATATTGATAGGACCGATTTTTTCATAGTTTGCATTTATACAAATATAAAAAAATAATGCGAAAAAAATATGACTTTTCGTTTTTTTGAAAGAAAGGGGGGAGAATGAGAAATGCTACGAACTCATTCTCCTGTATTCAGTTTTTGCACGACCTTATACCCCTTCAGGAAAGAATATTTTGTTATTTCTTGACCTATAACGCTTCGGGATACAAAATGTTACAGCAATTAAAATTTATTTCAATAATTTAGATTTCATTACCATTTTTGCTTGTTTCGCCATAGTTAAATTAAGAAAACGGAGTAATTATAAATGTTCTTTTATAACTAGGCGATTATGTATTAATAACAGTTATAGTTTTATTAAATAGTATTATTTTGATTTAGAAACTTGCTCTTTCATAGGAGCAGGATGCTCGGGTACTTCAATTGGCATTGCACTATTTTTTTCGCTCTTTTCTAGTCCTTCACAATCAATGCACGATAATCCTTGTTTTGTCATGATCCATCTCCTATTTACCATGTCATTGTCAGTAGCATCATTTAAATTATCAATATCAAAAAGTATATTTTCCATATGCTTACTTAATAAAATCACCTTGTTTACGGGTATTTTTAATAAAATAGATACTTCTTGGTTTCTTAGTTTATCAGTAGTTTTGACATTGAAATATCTATCAAACATAATTGTTGAATCCGTTTGCGTTACCTTATAATCTATATTTTTCGATC
>JAPLDC010000089.1 GCA_026391935.1 Bacteroidota bacterium
TATTATCCTTTGGATTCATGGTTCATTAAAACCACAGATTACAAAGAGCGCATGATCGAACTTAACAAGACGATAAACTGGAAGCCGGAATCAACAGGTACAGGCCGTTTTGGTAATTGGTTGGAGAATCTGAATGATTGGAATTTATCGCGTTCACGTTTTTGGGGTATTCCAATTCCTATCTGGACGAGTGAAGATAAGTCCGAACAAATTTGTATCGGCTCTGCCGAGGAATTAAAAAAAGAAATTGAAAATGCAGTTGCAAAAGGGGCAATGCAAAATAATCCATTAGGCAATTTCAAGCCCGGTGACAATAGCACTGAAAATTATAACACCTTCGATCTTCACAAGCCGTATGCAGATACGGTCGTGTTGGAACGCAATGGTAAAAGGCTTTTCCGCGAACCCGATCTTATCGATGTATGGTTCGATTCAGGTGCGATGCCTTATGCTCAATTGCATTATCCTTTTGAGAATAAAGAATTAATAGATCAACGGAAATATTTCCCGGCGGATTTTATTGCCGAAGGAGTTGATCAAACAAGAGGTTGGTTTTTTACGCTTCATGCGATCGGAACAATGTGTTTTGATTCTGTTGCATTTAAAAATGTGGTGAGTAACGGTTTAGTGTTGGATAAGAACGGACAAAAGATGAGCAAGCGATTGGGTAATGCTGTCGATCCGTTCACGACAATTGAAAAATATGGTCCAGATGCTACACGGTGGTATATGATCACCAATGCTGCACCGTGGGACAATCTAAAGTTTGATTTGGAAGGAATAGCGGAGGTGCAACGAAAGTTTTTCGGAACCCTGCACAACACGTATTCATTCTTCTCTCTTTACGCAAACGTTGATGGATTCAACTATTCAGAAGGAGAGATCCCGATGTTGGAACGTGCAGAAATTGATCGTTGGGTCATTTCCGAACTGAATACCTTGATAAAAAAAGTGGATGAAGCCTATTCTGATTATGAACCTCATCGTGCAGGAAGATTGATAGAAAGCTTTGTTGATGAGCATTTGAGTAATTGGTATGTTCGTTTATGCAGAAGAAGATTTTGGAAAGGAGATTATTCCCAGGATAAAATTGCAGCATATCAAACCTTGTATCGTTGCCTTGAAGTGATCGCTCAATTGTCCGCACCTATCGCTCCTTTCTTTATGGATCGTTTATATTCTGATCTGAATTCCGTGACCGGTCGTGATAAGGCGGAATCAATACATTTGAGTGATTTCCCTGTTTCGGATACCTTCCTGATAGATAAAAATTTGGAGGAGCGGATGGAGCTTGCTCAAAAAATATCTTCTATGGTATTGTCGATCCGTAAAAAAGAGAACATTCGTGTTCGTCAGCCACTAAATAAAATTCAAATTCCAATTTTAGATGATTCTTATAAATCAAAAATTGAGGCTGTGAAAGATCTGATCTTGTCAGAAGTGAATGTGAAAAATTTAGATCTGGTAGATGAATCTCAAACGCAGATCGTAAAAAATCTGAAGTTGAATTTTAAGACCTTAGGAAAAAAATGTGGCAAACACATGAAATCAGTTCAGACATTTGCAGGCGAAAATGCGCAAGCAGTCATTTCAGGAATTGAAAAGAACGGAGTTTTTGAGGTAAAATTTGAAGGGGAAACAATTGTTTTGGATAGTGAAGATGTGGAGATCATCCCGGTTGATATTCCCGGATGGAAAGTGGCAAACTCGGGACAATTAACTGTGGCTCTGGATGTTACGATAAGTCCTGCTTTAAGAGAAGAAGGGTTGGCCAGGGAGCTGGTGAACAGGATCCAGAATCTCCGAAAGGACAGTAATTTGGACGTTACCGACCGTATCGATGTAAAAATTCAGAGAAATTCTGCTATAAATGCGGCCATCAATAATAATTTGGACTATATTTGCGCGGAAATTCTGGCTTCTTCCTTAGAACTAGTTGATACTGTGGAGGCTACAAACGGCTCTGAGGTTGAATTAGAGGAAGAGATAAAGACCATGATTTCAATTATTAAACTTAACTAATACTCATACAAATGGCTAAAAAAACGCAAAAAGGAAAACCAGCAAAGAAAGCTGCAAAGCCTGCAAAAAAAGCAGCTCCTAAAAAAGCATCTAAACCTGCAAAGAAAGTTGTAGCAAAAAAACCAGTGAAAAAAGTTGTGGCGAAAAAAGCAGCTCCTAAAAAGGCAGCAAAGCCCGCTAAAAAAGTAATAGCTAAAAAACCGGTAAAAAAGGTTGTGGCAAAAAAAGTAGTAGCAAAAAAACCGGTTAAAAAGGTAGTTGCAAAAAAAGTGGCTCCTAAGAAAGTTGTTAAAAAAGCTTCTAAACCTGTTAAAAAGGTAGTTGCAAAAAAAGTTACTAAACCTGTTGCAAAGAAAGTAATAGCTAAACCTGTTGCTAAAGTGATTGCAAAACCTGTTGCAAAAGTAGAACCGAAAAAGGTCGTTGCAGTAAAACCTGTTATTGAAAAAGTTGTTCCTGTTAAAAAAGCAGAAACGCTTAAGAAAAAACAACGTGACTTTTCTTCAGATGATGATTACAGTTCTGATGAAGCACCAATGGTGGTTGAGTATAAAACACCTTCTATCCGTAAGCCAATGGGACCTGCTCCTAAACCACATATTAATACCGATACACGTACACGATACTCTGATAATGAATTGAAGGAATTCAAAGAATTGATCCTTAAGAAATTAACGGAAGCTCAAAAAGATTATGAATTGTTGAAGAGCACTCTTTCTCATAAAGATGATCACGGAACAGATGATACGTCTCCGACATTTAAATTATTGGAAGATGGATCTGATGTATTGTCAAAAGAGGAAACAGCTCATTTGGCTAGCCGTCAGGAAAAGTTTATTCAAAACCTTCAGAATGCTTTGATCCGTATTGAAAATAAAACTTATGGTATCTGCAGAGCTACCGGCAAATTGATTTCTAAAGAACGTTTGAGAAGTGTTCCTCATGCTACTTTGGCGATCGAAGCTAAATTGGAGCAACGCAATTAAATTACATTTTTTTAACTAAATAATTTTAAAGAAAGGTTACCATTGCGTAACCTTTCTTTATTTTTGCAAGAAATTTAAATTTCCCTTTGTGAGAAAACCATTATTAATTGTATTCATTATTTTATTGATAGATCAGCTTATCAAGATCTATATTAAAACACATTTTTTTCTTGGCGAAGAAGTTCATCTTGGCGGTGATTGGGCGATCATCCATTTTACTGAGAATAATGGAATGGCCTATGGAATGGAGTTTGGTGGAGGATTTGGCAAGTTGTTTTTAAGTGTTTTCAGAATCGTTGCTGTAGGGGGTATCGGTTATTATTTATGGACTTTAACAAAAAGTGCTGAAGACAAATTATATATCATTTGCATCGCTTTGATCTTTGCTGGGGCTTTGGGGAATATTGTTGATAGCGCCTTTTACGGGGTATTGTTCAGTGACAGTAATTACGAAGTTGCCCGTTTTTTGCCCGAAGAAGGAGGTTATTCTACTTTCTTACATGGAAAAGTGGTCGATATGTTTTATTTCCCAATCATCAGAGGTCATTTCCCTTCCTGGTTTCCGATATGGGGAACAGAAGAATTTGAATTCTTCCGTCCTGTATTTAATTTTGCCGATTTCTCAATTAGTGTTGGTGTGGGAATGATTATACTTTTTCAAAAACGTTTCTTTGGCAAGAAAAAAGTAACGGAGGAGTCACCGGTTATCCCTGCAGCCACAAGCCCAGCCACTGAAGAGGCTGTAGAATAATTTTTGTAAAAGACTTTATCTCTTTCCAATTCCAAATTATCTTTTACACTAATTTTTTTTCTATCAAATATTCTGCAATTTGAATTGCATTTGTAGCAGCACCTTTTCTCAAGTTGTCTGAGACAATCCACATATTCAATGTTTTAGGTTGTGTTTCATCTCTGCGTAAGCGACCGACAAATACTTCATCTTTTTCATGCGCATCCATCGGCATCGGATATTTTAAATTTTTCACATCATCCACTATTACGACTCCAGGTGCATTTTGCAGAATGGAACGTACTTCATCCAGATCAAATTCGTTTTCAAATTCTACATTCACACTCTCGCTATGTCCGCCCATTACAGGAATACGCACAGTTGTTGCTGTCACACGAATGTTTTTATCCATGATCTTTTTGGTTTCATTCACCATTTTCATTTCTTCTTTGGTGTAACCGTTATCAGTAAAAACATCTATTTGTGGGATCACGTTCAGATCGATAGGATAAGGATAAGCCATCTCTCCTTTTATTCCTTTGCGCTCATTCATCATCTGGTCAACAGCTTTCACACCGGTGCCGGTAACGGATTGGTAGGTAGAAACTACGATTCGTTGAATGATATATTTTTTATGTAATGGATTTAATGCCACCACCATTTGTATGGTTGAACAATTCGGATTTGCAATTATCTTATCCGCTGCAGTAAGCTCTGCAGCATTAATTTCAGGAACAACTAATTTTTTAGTTGCGTCCATCCTCCATGCGGATGAATTATCAATTACTGTGATTCCTGCTGCTGCAAATTTCGGAGCCCACTCCAATGAAGTACCGCCTCCTGCTGAAAAAAGTGCAACTACAGGCTTCATATCAATAGCTGTTTGCATCCCAACAACCTTGTATTTTTTTCCTTTATATGAAATTTCTTTGCCAACCGATTTTTCGGATGCTACAGGAATTAATTCTGTGATCGGAAAATTACGTTCTTCCAATACCTGGATCATTTTGGTACCTACCAATCCGGTTGCTCCTACTACTGCTACTTTCATATTTTTGTTTTTATTAATTAATTCTATTTATAAATAACCTTTCCTTTTTTTTCTTCTCCATTTGGAGAACGTGTCCGCAGGACGGATAAGGCATAAAAAAGCCTCTCCATTTTGGAAAGGCTAAAAATTAGATGCTTATATATAAAACACTAGTTAACCTTTCCGATGAGGAAATGTTTCTTACAGTGTTTTTTATTTATTGAGTTCATTTTCATTTGTTGCGACAAA
>JAPLDC010000407.1 GCA_026391935.1 Bacteroidota bacterium
TGGTACCAGCGCCGGAACAATGGTATGGAATGGAGGCGCATTAGTGAACGCTGCAAATCCCACTTCTATAACTGCAGGAGGAACATATACCGTAACTTCTACGGATGCTGCTAACGGATGTACTGCTACTTCCACAGTTACAGTTACAGCAAGTGGAGCATTACCAAACATAAGCATTACTTCACCTTTACAAATTACCTGCACAACATCGAGTGTTACACTTACAGGAAGTTCTACAACTCCTGGTGTCGGATATCAATGGACTGGAGGACCTGCTACAGCTACCTATTTTGTTAGTGCTGCAAACACTTATACTTTAACCATTACAGATCTAGGAACAGGCTGTGCTTCGCAGCAAACAGTTATTGTTTCTGCAAATACAACACCTCCATCTGCAACAGCAGGGATACCATTAGTACTGAATTGTACCACAACAAGTGGAACCATAACAGCAAGTTCAACAGCCACTAGTCCTACCTACTCATGGGCAGGAACAGGAATTACAGGAGGAGGATCAACGGCTTCTCCGACAGTAAATGCTGCAGGAACCTATACTGTCACGATCACCGATCCGGCTAACGGATGTACGGCAACTACAACTGTAACTGTAACAAGTAACACGGTTCCTCCAAATGCAACTTCAGGTTCTGCTCTTTCATTAAATTGTATCACAACAACCGGAACTATTAGTGCCAGCTCTACAACAAGTGGAGCAACATTTAACTGGGCCGGAGTGGGAATTACTGCAGGAGGCACAACCGCTTCTCCAACAGTAAATGCAGCAGGTACATATACTGTCACAGTTACAGATCCAAGTAATGGGTGTACTGCTACTACAACCGTTGCTGTAACAAACATTGTTTCTCCACCTAATTTAACTGCAGGTGCAGGTGCTATCATTAATTGCAGCAGCGGTATTGCAGGAATAAATGCAAATTCAACAACTGCCGGTGCAACCTACTCTTGGACAGGACCAGGTATTTCTGGCGGTGGAACAACTTCCAGTCCAACAGTAAATGCTGCAGGAACTTATACCGTAACAGTTACTGATCCTGCAAATGGATGTACTGCCACTTCAACAGTGATTGTTTCTCTAAATCCGGGACCTACTGCTAATGCAGGAACAGACATCACTATCAGCAATGGAACATCCACTACTTTGACTGCTAGTGGAGGCGGAACATATTTATGGAATACAGGAGCTGTTACAAATACAATTGTCGTTTCTCCAACCACAACCACAGATTATTGTGTAACCGTAACTGATACCAGTGGATGTGCTGATACAGCTTGTGTCCGCATCTCTGTTGAAAATCCTTGTCCTGGTATTAACGATCTGCAAGTACCAAATGCTTTTTCACCGAATGGCGACGGACACAATGATCAGATCTGTTTGCACGGATGGGGCGATTGTATCACTGAATTTAAAATTACGATCTATGACCGTTGGGGAGAAAAAGTTTTTGAATCAGAAGATCCTGCATTTTGTTGGGATGGAATATTCCATAAAAAAATGCTTGATCCCGCTGTATTTGTTTATTACATAACGGCCAATCTCCCGAACAATGACAAGGTCGCCAAAAAAGGAAATATTTCACTTATTCGCTAATCAGTAAAATACGAAATCAAAAATGGAAACAACTAGAAACAAAATATGTATTGTGATTTTCGGAATTAGCTCTTTGCTTTTTTTAAAAGTAAAGGCTCAGGATATTCACTTTTCTGAATTTAATGAGAACCCTTCACTTGTAAATCCGGCACTTACAGGACAGACACATATTATAAAAGCTTCGGTAATTTACAGAGATCAATGGAGAAGTGTAACTGTTCCCTATAAAACATTTGGAGCTTCCGTTGAAATGAAATTAAAAGCTAGCAATTGGGATAAAGTAGGTGACCATGCGACATTAAAATATAAAAAAGCATTCGGAAGAACCGCTGCCGGACTTTCCTTCTTCAGCGATAAGGCCGGAGATGGAAATATGGGCACCTCACAAGCGAATCTTTCTTTTGCATCTTTTATTCCTGTGAGCTCAAAAGGTTCATTATCATTAGGTTTGCAAGCCAGCGTGGTTCAACGTAAAGTAGATTATACTAAACTTCTCTGGAACGATCAATATGGCAGTGCAGGATATGATAACACAATGGATCCTGGTGAAACATTTACAACCGGAAATTTTATATATCCTGATTTTGCCGCAGGTATTCTTTATAGTTATGGTTTTAACGAAAAAGCCATCGGAGCAAATAATCAATTTAAAATGGATGTTGGTTTTTCGATGTATCACTTAAATACACCGAAACAAAAATATTTAGCAGAGACAAGCGAACGATTGCTGGCGAAATATATTGTTCATGGTAAATTTTTGATCGGAATAAAAAACACAAATCTATCCATTGTGCCAAGCTATATTTTTCAATTACAAGGTTCAACAAAAGAATTTATTGCAGGAAGTATGTTCAGATATAATTTGAAGGAAGATTCTAAATACACCGGTTATGTAAAAGGAGCAACAATTTCTCTGGGAGCATTTTACAGAAATAAAGATGCAATGATTGCTTGTGCACAAATTGAATTCAGCCAATATGCGATTGGTTGCAGTTATGACATCAATACTTCCGGATTAACAAAAGCAAGTACATCAAGAGGAGGATTTGAGATCTTCTTAAAATTCGTAACGCCTAGCCCTTATTTATATCAGAATAAGAACAAAGCAAAATTTAATTAGCGGATTGTTAAATAAAAAATGCCCCGCATTTCCACGGAACATTTTTTTTATTTTATCACTCTAATAATTTAACCTGGTAATCTCGCAATATTTTTCTCCATCATATTTAACTGCTTCACAATTTCATCGGCTTTTGGTTTTTGCGCTTTGGCTTTTCTGAAATATTCTTTTCCTATCTTATTTTGTTTACGCTGGATCTCGATAGAACATAGTTGCAAATAAACTGCTGCCAAACTATCTTTATCAGGAATTCCGGCTTTAACAGCATCCATCAATGTCTGGCGTGCTTCCTTCGTTTTCCCTTGCTTTAACTGAATAAACCCCAGCTGCATCAAATTTGTCCCAGTAACATCTCCAACGATCTTTGATTTTGTTTTTAAACTTTTTCTGATACTGCTTTCTGCAGCATTCAGATCATCGGATGCGAGCGACAAATTACTTTGAAGCATGTAATATCCGGAGCGGATCGGTTTCAATAACAAACGGGGAAATTTTATCATTTTGATATACTCCGTTGCCTTCTCCACTTCCCCGTCAGATACAGCTTCCTGCACCAAACGCATCGTTCCCATCATGAAATATAACAACAAGGAAATGAACGCAAGAATATAACAGATCCAAGCAGTTACCGGATCTTTGTAATAATGTGATAATCCACCAAGCACAACCAACAAAATAATAATTGGTATCCGGTAAAGAATATAATAACGTAAAATTTTCATAGGTAAATATTTATTTAATCAGGGCACAAAAATAAGGGAAAATCCTGATTAATGACGAATATTAAAGTGCAAGTTCCTTCATGGGCTCCCAGTAGTGTTTATCGAAGTTCCTGATCTTGTCGTTTACCACTGTTATTCCCTCTTTCTCCAGTAATTCTGCCATTAAAAAAGGGGTAGCAAAATGGTGTTTCCCTGTTAATTCCCCATTTCTATTTACAACCCGGTGTGCAGGTACAGGTTTTTTTTGGGAATGAGCTGCATTCATAGCCCAACCGACCATCCTCGAAGATCGTGCTGTACCCAAATATTTTGCAATGGCACCATAACTTGTAACCCTTCCTTTGGGAATAAGCCGCGCCACCTGAAATACCATTTGAAAAAAATCTTCGTGCTTTTCCATTGTTTAATTTTTGATCGAGAACTAAATTTCTTACTATTTAACTCCACTAAGCAGTAAAAACCTAACTGTACGCAGTCATGTTGAGCTTGTCGAAATATTTGCGGTGGCTTCCCATCCCCTTCGATAAACTCCGGATGACTTCCCTGCTTTGACTCTATGCATCATTGCCTGATGCAATCGAAGTGCGTTTTTGAGCGTTGTCATGTTGAGCCTGTCGAAACATGTGGGCTGGCTTCCGCACACCCTTCGACAAGTTCAGTGTGACAGCCGCACATCGCTATTTTGAACCTTCGCCTGAACCAACCGAAGCGAAATTTTGTGTTAATATTTTTCCTAGCAAGTGTATACGACTATGACACACGGAATTTTAAATAACAGATGTTAAATCCCTTATCAGAAAATAACTTTTCGTAATAGGTTTTTATATTCGTCAATTCCTCATCACGCGGAGTTGTATCTTCATATAAATTATTCGTTGCATCAAGTATCTCCATATTATTTTCAAGAACAACCTCGCGGGAATATTCATAGAATGGTTCGTTATCCGTTTTCAGATTTATGAAACCACCCATTTTTAATATTTTTTTATACCGGGTCAAAAACATCATATTGGTCAATCGGTTTCGAACCCTTGTCTTTTGTGGCTGGGGATCGGGGAAGGTTATCCAAATTTCATCCACCTCATTCTCATCAAAACATGTATCTATAAAATCAATTCGTGTGCGAATAAATGCAACATTATTCATTTTATTTTCAATGGCCGATTTGGCACCCGTCCAAATACGATTACCCTTAATATCAACACCAATAAAATTTTTATCAGGATAGCGTTTCGCCAAACCAACAGTGTACTCTCCTTTGCCACATCCTAATTCCAGAACTATAGGATGTTCGTTCTTGAAATAATCCTTGTGCCACTTCCCTTTCATTGACAAACCTGCATCCCTAGCTTGCTCAAATGACAAGAAGAAACAATTTCCGAACGAAGAAACTTCAGCAAATTTTTTTAATTTTCGTTTAGCCATAAATAATATCGCAATTTTTTGCCAAGAAATCAGACAGACCTCAGAGAAAAAAATTAATTAACTTTAACCATATTTTTACAAAAATAAGCATTAATGCAAAAACAAAAGCGAATATTAATTTGCCCCTTGGATTGGGGGTTAGGACATGCTACCCGCTGCATTCCAATTATTCGTAAATTAATAAAAAAAGGTGCTGAAGTTATTATCGCTGCAGATGCCGGTCCGCTCACTCTTTTAAGATTAGAATTCCCTGAACTCAAATTCATCCAACTAAAAGGATATAACATTCAATATCCAAGAACGGGGGCAATGGCATTTAGAATGTTGTTATCTATTCCTAAAATTGTAAACGGGATAAAAGAGGAACATCAACAATTGGATAAAATAATTGATGAAAATAAAATAGACATTGTACTTTCCGATAACCGTTATGGTTGCTGGAATAAAAAAGTAAAAAGCATTTTTATCACACATCAATTGATGATAAAAGCGCCCATTGCAGAATCTATTTTGCATAAAAAAGTATTAAAATATATTAGCAATTATGACGAGTGTTGGATTCCCGACCTTGACGGATCTGAAAATTTATCAGGAGACCTTGCCCATAAATATCCTCTTCCAAAAAATACATTTTTTATAGACCCATTATCGAGGTTTCATCTCTCCGCGGATTTTATTTCGAGGGAGTTAGAGGAAATAGAAATGAAAAGTAAATATGAAATCATGGCAATCATCTCCGGCCCTGAACCACAGCGTAGCATCTTCGAAAAATCAGTTATTGAGCAATTAAAATCATCGCCATTCAAAGCACTTGTTGTTAGAGGAAAAGCTGATCACGAAGAAAAAACAGAAACAATAAATAACATCACGATCGTTTCACATCTGAAAGCAAAAGAAATGCAGACCGCTATCGAGGATTCTGAAATTATCCTTTCCAGAAGTGGCTATTCGACGATTATGGATCTGGCTTCCCTAGGTAAAAAAGCTATTTTTATTCCTACACCCGGACAAACAGAACAAGAATATCTGGCGAAATTATGTATGGAAAATGGGGTTGCATTTTCACACGTTCAAACATCTTTTAATTTGAAAAATGCATTGGAAGCATCAAAAAAATACAAAGGATTTAAGATTATATAAAATAAAAA
>JAPLDC010000367.1 GCA_026391935.1 Bacteroidota bacterium
GTATTTGAAGCAATTTTCAGTTCCATATCCTTACCTTTCAAATCACTCACTGTCCCACTTACTTTTCCGGTAAGAGTAATGTTTCTGTAAATACCTTTTAGCTGTGGAGCAAAATAGGCAATATCACTCATCTCAACATGCGAATGATCAAACTCGGCCTTGATCTTTACAGCATCAATAAAATCTTGAAATGCTCTGTAATTATCATATTTAAAACTCAAGTCGGTAGCTATTTCGCTTTCAGGAGTCTTTATCCTTAATTCATCCAGCTTCATTCCTACTGGACTCAAATTCACATAACAACTTAAATTTTGTAGAATGAATCCACTTTTCTCAACTGCAGCAAGGTAATCGATTGTTGCATGAATAGTATCCTGTTCGAATTTAATATCGGTAATCCTACTGTTCACATGTTTCACGTTCAGATCAAAATAATTAACGCCAGTAGTTTCCAAGGTGTCATGCTCACTTCTATAAGTAAAATCAGTGTTCACAAGATTTACAGCTCCGAATTGGATATCCCAAGGAACCGAAGGTTTGCTTTTTGTTGTATCGCTGCTAGCAAAAGCATCAATAATAAATTGAAAATTCAGATCATCCTCTTTCAGGTATTTAATCAACTTTGATTTTGTATTTAAAAGCATTATATCACTCACATATAGCTGATGCTTTTCAAGATCAATACTACCGATATCAATTTTTAATTTTTTTGAATATAAAAGTGTGTCATGATGCAGGTCTTCAATATAAACATCATCCAAAACGACCTTCTTAAAAAAATCTATTTCCAGACTTCCAATTTCTACTCTAGTTTTGAATTTTTCGGAAAAGAATTTTGAGGCTTGATGACCTGCATAAATTTGAATACTTCTTATTTGGACAAGAAGAAATAACACCAATAAAAGAAAAATTATTAGTGAAAGTATTCTGAAAAATATGTTTGCAAGTTTTTTAATACCTTTGAATCCTTATAACGTTCGGCAATATTGCCCTGCGAAGTTAATAAATATGAGCAAATCAATTATAATATTAGGGATTGAATCGTCTTGCGACGATACCTCTGCTGCTATCCTTAAAGACGGCAAAATACTTGCCAATATTGTTGCTAATCAAAGTATTCATGAACTTTATGGTGGCGTTGTTCCTGAACTAGCCTCCAGAGCACATCAACAAAATATTATTCCGGTTGTAGACCAAGCCATTAAACAATCAGGAATTGCTAAGGAAGATATTACTGCCATCGCATTCACACGGGGGCCTGGATTAATGGGTTCCTTATTGGTTGGGACCTCTTTTTCAAAAGCATTTGCATTGGGGCTAAATATTCCATTGATCGAAGTTAACCACATGCAAGGGCATATTTTAGCGCATTTTATTGAAAATGAGGAGAAAACGATACCAAAATTTCCTTTTTTATGCTTAACTGTATCAGGAGGTCACACTCAGATCGTTTTGGTGAACGATTTTTTTGATATGACTATTCTTGGTCAAACCATTGACGATGCTGCCGGAGAAGCTTTTGACAAGGCAGCCAAAATGATGGGACTGCCATATCCGGGAGGTCCGCTGATAGATAAATATGCAAAGGAAGGAAATCCTAATGCCTTTATATTTTCGAAACCGCAAATCCCCGAACTCAATTTCAGCTTTAGTGGTTTGAAAACAGGATTCATGAATTTCATCAATAATGAAAAGGCTAAAAATGAAAATTTTGTGGAGGAAAATAAAAATGATATCTGTGCTTCTATCCAGTCTACTATCATTGATATCTTAATTACAAAACTCAAAAAAGCAGCTAAACAAACAAATATTAAACAAATAGCAATTGCAGGAGGCGTTTCGGCAAATTCCGGATTAAGAACTGAATTAAACAATTTAAAGAAGGAATTGGATTGGGAAATTTTTATCCCTAAATTTGAATATTGCACTGACAACGCTGCAATGATTGCTATTACAGGATATTATAAATTTCTTAAAAGTGATTTTAGTGATCAATCAGCTACACCAACTGCCAGATATGGTCTTAACTCCTCTGATGAATGAAATATAAAAGAATTATCTTTTTCATTCTCTCATTTATATTGCTAGGCAGCATAAGTCTGAAGGCTATTTCATTGAACGATACCATCCGCCTTGCACCAGTCGAAAAAAAGAAAAAACCTTATCCGAATATTCAACCCTTGATTTTAAAAACCAGCCTTACAGGATTTTTATGGGGCGGTGTTTTTCCTTTTACTTCAGAATACAGATTTACTGCAGAAATAACAACAGGTAGAACACAATCAGATCAAGTTAGCGTGTCTGCTCTCGGTAAAAATGTTTTTTGGACAATTATTGAGAAAGCTTCTAAACAATCTTCGAGTGATATTTTGAAGGTGCATGGCTGGCGGGTGCAATATGTTCACAAATTTTATCTGGTGAATCGAAGACATGCTGCTCCCTACGGATTTTACGTTGCGCCACTTTTTTCATATACGAATGCTAGAATTGCTTTGGGATTGAACAGATATTATAATCAATCCTATTTTGATGTCAGACATTTTGATGCCAATATTATTATCGGGGTGCAGGCAGGGAAAATTGGCCGGTTAACATTGGATATCTGTGCCGGCCTTGGCTATAAATCAAATAGCATTTATTACCATGCATCATCTACCCATATTTTCAAATACGACACAAAGGAATTCGGAGCCTATTACAACAATCATTTCCATATGCTTTTTGATCTAAGTTTGGGCTACTCCTTTTAAAATAGCTTTTCGTCATTTTTTTTCGAACAAAAACAACTATTTTTTTTAAAATTACTTATTCTATAAATTATTAGTTAGTATATATTTAATTTAGCTCTGTTTCTAAATCATGTCAAATAAAATATTTTTCTTCTATGTGACTTTGGTTACACTTTTTACAAAATCTTAACCGTACGTTTGTATTATATTTAAATAAAACAATTCAAAAAAATGAAATATGTAATTATAGGAGCTGTTGCAGGCGGTGCAAGCACTGCTGCAAGATTAAGAAGACTTGATGAGCATGCAGAGATCGTTATGTTTGAAAAAGGAGAATATATTTCTTACGCCAATTGCGGTTTACCCTATTATATCGGTGATGTAATTAAAAATAGAAAATCCTTATTGATCCAAACAGCTGCTTCATTTAATCAGCGGTTTAATATTGATGTAAGAACAATGAATGAGATCATTGCTATTGACCCTTTATCTAAAACCGTAAAGAGCCTGAACCATATAACAGGAATTGAAAACGAAGAATCCTACGATAAATTAGTATTATCGCCTGGGGCTGAACCAATTCGACCTCCTTTGCCCGGCATCACTCTAGATGGAATATTTACACTTAGAAACGTTTCAGATACAGATTATATTAAAAGTTTTGTAAGCAATAAAGAAGTAAAAAAAGCTGTTATTATTGGGGCGGGATTCATTGGATTAGAAATGGCAGAAAATCTTCACGACTTGGGTATGGAGGTTAGTATTGTGGAAATGGGAAAACAGATATTAGCTCCTCTAGATTTCCCAATAGCAGCTATTGTTCAGCAACACATTCGCTCAAAAGGAGTCAACTTGTTATTAAATTCTGCTGTTACAGGATTTGAAAAACTAGATACCAAACTAAAAGTGTTACTGAAAAGCGGTGAGAATCTTGACGCAGATATTGTTATTCTGTCAATAGGTGTAAAACCTGATACGAGATTGGCTGTGAAAGCAGGACTAAAAATTGGCGAAGCAAAGGGAATATGGGTAAATGAATTTTTGCAAACATCTGATCCAAATATTTATGCTGTGGGTGACGCAATCGAATTCAATAATCCAATCACCAACCAATCAATGAATACCTATTTAGCCGGCCCGGCAAATAAACAAGGTCGCATTTGTGCAAACAACATTGCTTTAGGAAATAAACAAAAATATAATGGTGCAATAAATACTGCCATTGTAAAGGTTTTTGATATGACAATTGCTACTGCAGGAACTGCATCAAAGCATCTTGTAAAAGCTGAAATCAAACACATTGTTTCCACTACACACAGTGGATCACATGCAGGTTATTATCCAGGTGCTAAACAAATGAGTATTCAAATTGCCTTCTCTCCGGAAGATGGCCGATTATATAGTGCACAAATTGCAGGGTGTGATGGTGTAGATAAAAGGATCGATATTTTGTCTTCTGCAATTCAAAGAAA